>DASVLN010000782.1:0-2412 GCA_036384855.1 Burkholderiaceae bacterium
CGGGGCGGCCTTCTCGCGCCGCGCCGGCTGCGCCTTGCGCGCGGCCTCGAGCAGCGCGCGGCGCTGGTCGTCGTCGCCCAACGAGAACTTCTCCCACCACTCGACCAGCTCGCCGTCGACCTCGCCCGCCTCGGCGCGCAGGCGCATGAAGTCGAACGCGGCGCGGAAGCGCGACTGCTGCACCAGGGACACCGGCGCGGTGCCCGTGCGGCGCTCGAAGCGCGGCTGCATCATCCAGATGTCGCGCATGTCGGCGGCGATCTTGCCGCGGCCGGAGATGTCGCCGATGCGGGCGTCGAAGGTCGCGTCGATGGCCGCCTGCAGCGCGGGCGTCGGCCCCTCGCCCTGGTCGCGGATCGCCTGCCAGCGCTGCGAGACCTCGTGCCAGAACATGCACGCGAGCAGGAAGCTCGGCGCCACCGGCTTGCCCTCGTTGACGCGGCGGTCGGTGTCGGCGAGCGCGCGGTTGACGAAGGCCTCGCGCGCCGGGTTTCCGGCGATGGCCTCGAAGTGCGCGTCGAGGATCGGGAACACGCCGCGGTCCAGGCCGTACTTGCGAATGACCTCGATGCTGGCCAGCGCGTGGCCGGTCTGCAGCAGCTTGATCATCTCGTCGAACATGCGCGAGGCCGGCACGTTGGCGAGCAGCGCCTTCATCCTGCGGATCGGCGCCTCGGTGCGCGGCTCGATGCGGTAGCCCATCTTCGCGGCGAAGCGCAGCACGCGGATGATGCGCACCGGATCCTCGCGGTAGCGCACCTCGGGGTCGCCGATCATGCGCAGCAGCTTGGCGCGCGAGTCGGCCATGCCCCCGTGGTAGTCGACGACGACCTGCGCCTGCGGGTCGTAGTACATCGCGTTGACGGTGATGTCGCGGCGCGCGGCGTCCTCGACCTGCGGGCCCCAGACGTTGTCGCGCAAGACGCGGCCGCTCGCGTCGACGGCGTGGCTGCGGCCGGCGAGCTCCTCCTTCGAGGTCTTCTCGTTGCCCGGCACGGCGGCGGCGTCGGCGTTGTCGACGTAGGCGCGGAAGGTCGAGACCTCGATCTTCTCGTGGTCGCGCCCGCGGCCGTAGACGACGTGGACGATGCGGAAGCGCCGGCCGACGATGAAGGCGCGCCGGAACAGCGCCTTGACCTGCTCCGGCGTCGCGTCGGTGGCGACGTCGAAGTCCTTCGGCTCGAGGCCCACCAGCAGGTCGCGCACGGCGCCGCCGACGATGTAGGCCTCGTGGCCCGCCTCCTTGAGCGTGCGCACGACCTTGATGGCCTGGTCGTTGACGAGCTTGGGGTCGATGCGGTGCTGGTCGACGCCGAACTCGACGCGCTCGCCGAGCACCGGCCCGGTGGACGCCTCGGTCGCGGCCGGGGCGTTCGCCGCGGGGCCCTTGCCCAGCAGCCGGTCGATGAATTTGCGGATCATTCGAAGAGCCTCAGGAGACGCCAGCCGCGCTCGGCCGCCACCTTCGCGAGCGCGGCCGACGGGTTGGTCGCGACGGGATCGGTGGCCCGCTCGAGCAGCGGGAGGTCGTTGGTGGAATCACTGTAAACGCTGATGCGGCCGAAGTCGGACCACGACAAGGGGCCCGCCGGGTGCGCCGCGAGCCATTGCTCCACGCGCGTGACCTTGCCGGCCTGGTAGGTCGGCACGCCGCGGATCGCGCCCGTGACGGCGCCGGCGGCGTCGCGCTCGAGCTCGATGGCCAGCAGCTCGGGCACGCCGAAGGCCTCGGCGATCGGGCGCGTGACGAACTCGTTGGTGGCGGTGACGATGGCCACGAGGTCGCCGCGGCGCTGGTGCTCGCGCACGAGCTCGAGCGCCCGCGGCGTGATCATCGGCGCGATGACCTCGCGCATGAAGCGCGCGCTGATCTCGGCCTGCTCGCCGGCGCTGCGGCGGCGCCAGACCGAGGTGGCGAAGTCGACGTAGGCGTGCACGTCCAGCCGCGCCTCGAGATAGGTCTTGTAGAACTCGTCGTTGCGCGCGCGCCAGGCGTCCCCGTCGGCCCAGCCGACCTGCACCATGAACTCGCCGAACGAGTGGTCGGAGTCGCCGGAGATCAGCGTGCCGTCGAGGTCGAACAGCGTGAGGTCGCGGGAAGGCGGGGTCATGCGGCGGATTCTTCGTTGAGCATGCGCCTGAGCAGCGGCACGGTGACGGCGCGCTTCTCGGCGAGCGCGAAGCCGTCGAGGCGGTGCAGCAGGTGCATCAGGCTCTTCAGGTCGCGCGCGAAGCGGGTGAGCAGGTAGTCGAGCACCTCGTCGGCCAGCACGATGCCGCGGCGCCGCGCCTCCTCGCGCAGCGCCACGCGCATGTCGCCCTCCGCGAGCGGCCGCACGGCGTGCACCCCGCCCCAGCCCAGGCGGGTGCGCAGGTCTTCCCGCACCGGCAGGTCGACCGGCGGCACGCGAC
>DASVLN010000783.1:0-1915 GCA_036384855.1 Burkholderiaceae bacterium
GGTCCCGCTGCCCGACGGCCCGCGCTGCCATGCGGTCGCGGCGTGCGTCGGCCGCGCGGCCGGTCGCCTGCGGGCGCAGGTGGGTGATGGACTGGTGCCGGTCGACAGCGCGCTCGGCCGGCATGACGATCCCGCGCGGCAACTGCGGTTCGAGGCCGATCGGCAGGTGGTCTTCGAGCGCATGAACCACATGGCGCTGCTCGCGCGGCCCGAGGTGACGCAGGCGTTGATGCGCTGGCTCTGCTGACCGCCCGGGTCGCGCGCGGGCTCGCGTCGGCGCCCTCGCCAACCGGAGCAGGCGCGAGGAATGCCGGTGGCGGCCGGTCCCACCTCTGCCGCCGCAACGGAACATGCCTGCCCGCCCCGCCTGTGCGCATCCGGCCTTGCCGAACCTCGCCGTCGCGCTCGGTCTCGCGCTGTGCACGGCCGGGTGCAGTTCCCTGTTGAGCGAAGGCTCGGCCACGGCCGCCGGCGTCGCGGGCACGGCCGTGGCGGGGGCGGTGACGAAGAACGCCACGGTGACCGCCGGCATCGGCCTCGGGGTGCTCGCCGCGGCGCAGGCGGGCGTCAAGGCCGTCGAGCGCGACTACCACGGCCACCAGCAGGATCTCATCGCGGAAATCGCCGGCGAGCTAGCCGTCGGGCAGGTCGCGCCCTGGCGCAGCCGGCACGCGATCCGGCTCGAGCCCGACGAGGCGGGGCGGGTCACGGTCAGCCGCGTCATCAGCGCGATGGGCCTCGCCTGCAAGGAGATCGTCTTCTCCGTCGACCACGTCGAGGACGCGAAGACGCTGAGCTCGTTCTACGTCGCCACCGTCTGCAGGGACTCGCTCAAGTGGCGATGGGCGTCCGCGGAGCCGGCGACCGCGCGCTGGGGCAGCCTGCAATGACCCGGGACGCGCGGCGGTGGACGCCGGCGGTGGCGGCGCTCGCCTCGGCGCTCGCGGGCTGCAGCTCGATCGGCGGCTTCACCGGGGCGGTGGCAGGCGCCGCGACCGGCACGTTCAGCAGCAATCCCACGGTGGGCGTCGCCGTCGGCGTCTCGGTGAAGGCGGCGACGGATGCTGCGATGAACCGGGTGTTTCGCGGCATGCAGTCCGACGAGCAGGACCGCATCGCGGAGCTCGCCGGCCAGCTGGACGTCGGCGACCGCCGGTCCTGGCAGGTCCATCACCTGTTCTCGTACGGGGACGAAGCCGGCGAGCTGCAGGTCCTCGGCAGCATCGACAACGCGCTCGCCAGCTGCAAGGAAGTCCTGTTCTCGGTGGCGGGCGGGAAGCGGGACGCACCGACCCGGCAATGGTTCGTCACGCAGACCTGCCGGCAGTCGGACGGCCGCTGGCGCTGGGCGGCGGCCGAGCCGGCGACCGGGCGATGGGGCTCGCTCCAATGAGGCGCCCGCCCGCCGGCAAGCGCCGGACGAAGAGAGGCCGCGCACCCGGAGGTGGCGGCCTCGCCGTCGAGATGCCGATGAAGGGCGGCCGCGTCAGCGCACCGCCGACGCGCTGGCCGACGGCGGTGCCGGCACCAGGCGTCCGTTGCCCGGCAGCCCGGCCGAAGGGCCCGTGACGCACTTGTGCGCCTCGCAGTGCGCGCCCGGATCCGCGAGCATGAAGCAGGGCGATACGCGGCCTTCCGCGCGGGCCTGTTGCAGGCTCAGCTGGCGTTCGTCCGCGGCGAGCGATTCGATCGTCTTCGGGTCCGCGCCCTGCGCCGAGTACGCGCGGTAGCCCGTCGGGCCGCCGCAGGCCTTGCCGCCGACGGCGACGGTGCGGCATTCCGAGTCCGCGCTGCACGACGCGCCCTTGGCGAGCGCGGCGTCCAGGTTGGCCCGCACCGAGTCGAGGCGACGCGGGTCGAAGGACGACCTCGCGTCGGCGGCGGCCCCCTCCGGCGAGGCCGAGGCCGCCGTGTC
>DASVLN010000784.1:0-1517 GCA_036384855.1 Burkholderiaceae bacterium
GGCCGCGGCGGCGCGCATCGCCGCGACCGACTGCTTCAACTGGGGCTACGACCCGCTGCACTACGGCGCGCCCGAAGGCGGCTACGCGACCGACGCCGACGACGGCGCCGTGCGCGTGCGCGAGTTCCGTGCGATGGTCGAGGCGCTGCACGCCGCCGGCCTGCGCGTCGGCATGGACGTCGTCTACAACCACACGCCGGCCAGCGGCCAGGCGGAGCTGTCCGAGCTGGACCGCACCGTGCCGGGCTATTACCAGCGCCTCGACAAGGACGGCGCGGTCGAACGCTC
Source organism: Burkholderiaceae bacterium (assembly GCA_036384855.1). GTDB lineage: Bacteria > Pseudomonadota > Gammaproteobacteria > Burkholderiales > Burkholderiaceae_C > Scleromatobacter. The sequence goes on from DASVLN010000784.1 coordinate 289, forward strand.
GACCTGCTGCGACGATACCGCGCCCGAGCACGCGATGATGGGCCGGCTGGTGGTGGACACGGCGCTGCGCTTCGCGACGCAGTACCGCATCGACTCGTTCCGCTTCGACCTCATGGGCCACCTGCCGCGCGCGCTGCTCGAGACGCTGCAGCACCGCCTGCGCGAGGCCACCGGCCACGACGTGCCGCTCATCGGCGAGGGCTGGAACTTCGGCGAGGTGGCCGACGGCGCGCGCTTCGTGCAGGCGTCGCAGCTGTCGCTGGGCGGCAGCGGCATCGGCACCTTCAACGACCGCCTGCGCGATGCGTTGCGCGGCGGCTCGGCGACCGACGGCACCCATGTGCTGGCGGACCAGGGCTGGCTCAACGGCGAGTCCTTCGATCCCAACGGCCACGGCCACGGCCACGCGACGCGCGACGACCTCGCCGCCGCCGCCGACCTCGTGCGCGCGGGCCTGGCCGGCTCGCTGCGCGACTTCGCCTTCACGACCCGCGACGGCACGCGCCGCACGCTGCACGAGCTGGCGTACGGCGCCCAGCCCGCGGGCTACGCGAGCGCGCCGGCCGAGGCGGTCAACTACGTCGAGAACCACGACAACCTGACCCTGTGGGACAACGACACGCTCAAGCTGCCGCGGTCGACCTCCCGCGAGGATCGTGCGCGCGTTCAGGTGCTGGGCGCCGCGGTCGTCGCGTTCAGCCAGGGCGTCGCGTACTTCCATGCGGGCGTCGATACCCTGCGCAGCAAGTCCTTCGACGGCAACAGCTTCGACTCCGGCGACTGGTTCAACCGCCTGGACTGGACCTACGCCGACAACGGCTTCGGCTCCGGGCTGCCCCTCAGGAGCGAGAACGGCGCGCGTTGGCCGGTGCTCGCGCCGTTCCTGGCCGACGCGTCGCTCCAGCCGGCGCCCGCCGACATCGCCTGGACGCGCGACGCCTTCCGCGACCTGCTGCGCATCCGCGCGAGCAGCGCGCTGTTCCACCTCGCGAGCGCCGACGAGGTGCGCGCGCGCCTGAGCTTCCCCCCGGCGAGCACCGGTCCTCGGGCCGACCCCGCGATGATCGTCGAGCGCCTGGACGGCCGAGGCCTGCCGGGCGCCCGCTTCGGCGCGGTGCTGCTGTTCCTCAATGCCGACCGGCGCGCCCACGCGATCCGCCTGCCCGAGGAGGCCGGCCGCGCGTGGACGCTGCATCCCGTGCAGCGCTCGCCGCGGGCTGCCGACCGGC
>DASVLN010000785.1:0-2764 GCA_036384855.1 Burkholderiaceae bacterium
CCTCGAGCCGCGCGAGGTCGATCTGGCGGCGCTCCAGCACCTCGGGGGCGTCCAGCATCGCCGCCAGCGCCGCGGCAGGATCGTCGGCGCGCACGCGGCGCAGGCAGTCCATCGTCACGGCGAAGCGCCGCACGCGCGCGAGGGCGGACGCCTCCGGGGCGTCGATCACCAGCATGCGGGCGCTGTCCTCGGCGCAGTAGCCGTGCTCGAAGCCCGCCGGCACGACCACCCCCGAGGACGCGTCGGCCACGAGCGTGCGGCCGGCGATCTCGAGCTCCATGCGCCCGTTCAGCGCGAACATGACCTGCGCGTAGCCGTGCGAATGACTCAGGTGGCGGCCGTCGTAGCGGCGGATGCTCGAACGCACGCCGACCAGGTCGTCGTGGGAAGGAACGGGGGACGGCGCGGACATCGCGCGAGCATAGCGCGACGGCCGGCGCCGGATGTCGAGCGCCTCTTGACCCGTCTTCCAACATACTGGACACTAATTCCATCATGAAGGACGACCCCGCCGCCTCGCCCCTGAACGACCGCATCGCCCGCCGGGTGCGCGACCTGCGCGCCGCGGCCGGGCTGTCGCTGGAGGCGCTTGCCGCCCACTGCGGCATCAGCCGCTCCATGATCTCGCTGGTCGAGCGCGGCGAGAGCAGCCCGACCGCCGTGCTGCTCGAGAAGCTCGCCAGCGGCCTGGGCGTGCCGCTGGCCGCGCTGTTCGACGCGCCCGAGCCCTCGCCCAGCCCGGTCGCCCGCGCCGCCGATCATCCGCCGTGGACGGACCCGCACTCCGGCTACGTGCGGCGCAACGTCTCGCCCGCGGGCGTGGGCTCGCAGGTGCAGATCGTCGACGTGCACTTCCCCCCGGGCGCGCGCGTCGCGTACGAGACCGGCCCGCGCGAGCCGGTGATGCACCAGCAGGTCTGGCTCATCGAGGGCGTGATCGAGATCACCGTCGGCACCGACGTCCACCGCCTCGAGGCCGGGGACTGCCTCGCGATGATCCTCGACCGCCCGATCGCCTTCCACAACCCCGGCCGCGCCACCGCGCGCTACGCCGTTGTGCTCGCGTCGATGACGCATCCCCTGCCCTTCCGGAGATCGCATGCCGACCCGCGACCCAGCCTCTACCCCTGACGGCATCGCCGTCCGCCGCCTCGAGCGCGTCGGCGCCGCCGAGCTCCAGGCGCTCGCCGACGTGCTGGTCGACTGCGTCGAGGGCGGCGCCTCGGTGAGCTTCATGCTGCCGATCTCGCAGGAGCGCGCGCTCGCGTTCTGGCGCCGCGTCGCCGACGGCGTGCACGCGGGCCGGCGCGTGCTGGTGGTGGCCGAGGACGCGCAGGGCTTGTGCGGCACGGTGCAGCTGGATCTCGACCTGCCGGAGAACCAGCCGCACCGCGGCGAGGTCGCGAAGATGCTCGTGCGCCGGCGCGCGCGCCGACGCGGCGTGGGCGAGGCGCTGATGCGCGCGATCGAGGCCGAGGCCCGCGTGCGCGGCCGCACCGTGCTCGTGCTGGACACCGGCGACCCGACCGCCGCGCGCCTGTATCGTCGCTGCGGCTGGATCCCCGTCGGCACGGTGCCGGGCTACGCGCTCATGCCCGACGGCGCACCGTGCGACACGACGTTCTACTATCGCCGCCTCGATCCGGTCGCGTCCGCGGGCTGATACCCGGCGGGTATCACCGCGGCCCGCGGCTCAGGCGGCGCGCTCGTCGAGCCAGGCCGCGAGCGCCTTGACGGTGTCGCCGAAGAAGATGCGGTACAGGTCGTCGGCGACGTAGCCGACGTGCGGCGTGCACAGCACGTTGTCGAGCACGCGCAGCGGATGGCCGCCCGGCAGCGGCTCGACGTCGAACACGTCCAGCGCCGCGCCGGCGATGCGCTTGCCGCGCAGCGCGTCGACGAGCGCCGCCTCGTCGACCAGCGGCCCGCGCGAGGTGTTGACCAGCAGCGCGGTGCGCTTCATCAGCGCGAGGTCGGCCGCGCCGACGAGGCCGCGTGTCTTGGAGCTCAGCACCATGTGGATCGTGAGGACGTCGGACTCGCGCAGCAGCTGCTCCTTCGTGACCGCGGTGGCGCCGTGCTCCGCGGCGCGCTCGGGCGTCATGTTCGGGCTCCATGCCAGCAGCCGCATGCCGAAGGCCGCCCCGACCCTGGCGACCTCGCCGCCGACGCGCCCCAGCCCGAGCACGCCCAGCGTCTTGCCGTGCAGGCCCGTGCCGACCGCCTGCTGCCAGTCGCCCGAGCGCACCGCCTCGGCCTCGCGCACGACGTGCCGGCTCGCGGCGAGGATCAGCGCCCACGTCATCTCGATGGTGGGATACGAGTGGTAGCCCGTGTGCAGGACACGGATGCCGCGCTCGGCGCAGGCGTCCAGGTCGATCGACGCGTTGCGCGCGCCGGTCGAGACGACCAGCTTCAGCCGCGGCAGGCGCTCGAGCAGGCGGCGCGGCAGCGGCGTGCGCTCGCGCATCACGCACAGCACGTCGAAAGGTTCGAGCCGGGACGCGACCGCGTCGATGCCGGCGAGGTGGTCGTGGAAGACGGTGACGGACGCGCGCGCGTCGACGGCGGACCAATCGGCGAATCGGCGGGCGGCGTGCTGGTAGTCGTCGAGGACGGCGACGGCGATCTGGGCAGGCATGGACGGCGGGCTCGTGGCTGGGATCCACCGATTCTCTTCGCGGCGCCCCGTCCCCGGTGACTTCCGGGAAAAGCCGCGGCCGGCCGCGCGCTCAGCGGCGGGCGTCGACGGGTGCGTCCGCCG
>DASVLN010000786.1:0-1600 GCA_036384855.1 Burkholderiaceae bacterium
GGGGCCAGGCCGCGAGCGCTCGGCCGCTCCGGAGCGAGCGGCCCAGCCCCCTCGGGGGGCGGCGAGCGCAGCGAGCGGGGGCCGTCAATCCGGAAGCACGTAGCGGGTGCTCGGGCCCTTGCCCATCTGCACCAGCAAGCCGCGCTCGGCGAGCGTGCCCAGGTGCTTGGACGCGGTCGCGAGCCCGACCTGGCACAGCTGCGCGTAGCCGCTCTTGTTGATCGAGCCCGAGGACATGACCTGGCGCAGCACCGGCGAGATGCGCTCCTCGGTGAGCACGCCGTAGCACTTCTGCTTCCACAGGGCCATCAGCGCCTTCTCGCGCGTGAGCCCGCGCGAGAACGTGACGCCCAGGAGGTCGATCTCCGCCTCGAACTGCCCGCCCAGGCCGTGGCGGCCGATCAGGGCGAGCGCGGCCTCGCGCTCCTTGGCGGAGATGGCGAGGTAGGCGTTGGCGATCGCCAGGTGCGCGCGCACGTGCTCCGCGGGCGTGCCGGGCAGGGCGAGGATCGCGCGCTGGCGCTGCACCTCGCGCATCTCCTCGAAGTGGGCGGCGGCCTCCTGCGTCCACAGGCGTTCGTGCGGCAGGACGGCGGCGGTGGCGAGCACCTCGGTCTTCAGCGCCGGCGCGGCCTGCGCCGTCCAGAGGTCGCGCTCGGCCAGCGGCGCGGCCTGCACGACGGCGAGGTGGCGGTCGCCCTCGGCCTCGTCGAGCGGGTCGCCGCGCTGGCGCAGGCGCTTGAAGTGGGCCTCGGCGAGGTTGAAGTGCGCGCGGTTGACGATCACGCGCAGGTCGGCGTCGCGCGCCACGGCGAGGCTGCGGCCGTAGGTCTCGATCGCCTCGTCCAGGCGGTCGAGCCAGAAGTAGGCCACGCCGGTGTTGCACAGCGCGCTGCTCAGGAGGTAGGGATCGACCGCCGCATGCCCGGCCATCGCGACGATTCGGTGCGCGTGCGAGAGGGCGCGCTCGTAGTCCTTGACCTCGAGGTAGAGCAGGCTGAGGTTGTTGTACGTGGACAGGATCTGGCGCGTGTCGTCCAGGCGCTCGAACGCGTGAAGGGCCTTGTGGCGAAACGAGATCGCCAGCCGCGGCTCGTCGGCGCGGCGCCAGTACTCGCCCCAGGCCTGGTCGAGCATCGCCGTCGTCTCGAGCGCGGCCGTCGCGCGGCGCGACTCCGCGAGGTCCAGCACGGCGCGCGAGCGCGGGTCGTTGCGCAGCACGTAGAGCCAGGCCAGGCGCACGAGGGCGGCGACATACTCCGAGGCGACCTCCGCGGCGTCCGGCGCCTCGCCTTCGGCCTGGCGCAGGAAGTCGGCGCTCTCCTCGAAGCAGGCCTGCGCGCGGTCGGTGTCGCGCGACTCGTGGAACCAGCCGATCGCGCCGTAGACGATGCCGAGCAGCAGCTTGTCGCCCGCCTGCGAGGCCTCGCGCAGCGCGGCGTCGTAGGCGCGCGACTCGCGCTCGCCGGCATTGCGGGTGCGCCAGAGCGCGGCCTCGGCCAGGTGCATGTCGAAGCGCTGGCGCGGCGTCGACGCGAGGCCGGCCAGGCACGCGACGAGGGCGTCGGTCTCGCTGGCGCTCGCGAGCTCGATGCGGTAG
>DASVLN010000787.1:0-2389 GCA_036384855.1 Burkholderiaceae bacterium
GAGACCCCCACGGTCTACCTGCTCAGCGGCTGGGCCAAGATCGGCGCGCCGGGCGGGCGCGCCGCGGTGGTCGACGCGCCGGTGGTCTCGGTGGACGCCGGCGGCGCGAGCATCGTGGTCGCCCCCGCCGCGGACGCGACCATCGTCTTCGCCGAGGCCGGCTCCCTGCGCGTGCGCCGGCGCGCGAGCGAGACGGTCGTTCCGCTGCAGGCCGGGGAGATGCTGTCGTGGAACTGGGACGCGTCGCGGCCCAAGCTCTCGCCGCGCCCGAGCCCCGGCTTCGTGCGGGACCTGCCGGACGCGCTCAAGGTGCAGTTGCCCTCGGGCTATGCGGCGTTCAAGGACAAGGAGGCGCCGCCGCGCGCGCTCGGCGCGATCGCCTGGGCCGACGCCCAGCCCTGGATCGACGCCGAGCCCGTGCTGCGCGAATGGGCGGTGCACCGCTGGCGCGCGCTCGCGAAGGAGCCCGAGTTCCGGCGCGCGCTGGTCGCCGGCATGAAGTCCCATCCCGAGTGGGAGGCCGCGCTCGCCGCCTCCGCGCCCAAGCGCTCCCGCGCCGCCTCGCGCGGCGAGGGCTACTGAATCCCGTCCCCGCCCATCCGCCAAAGGCGCCGCCATGAAGCTCCTCGTCAAGTTCAACCTCGTGTTCCTGCTGGTCTTCCTGGTCGGCCTCGCCGCGTCCAGCATGATCGCGCGCAACCTCCTGAAGCAGGCCGCGCAGGACGAGGTGACCGACCGCGCGCGCCTGCTGATGCAGCACGCCAACGCGGTCAGCAGCTACACGGCCGAGGAAATCAAGCCGCTGCTCGCGACGCAGATGAACTACACCTTCCTGCCGCAGTCGGTGCCGGCGTTCTCGGCCGCCGAGGTGCTGGGCAAGCTGCAGAAGGACTACCCCGAGTACGCGTTCAAGTCCGCGATGCTCAACCCGACCAACCCGCGCGACCGCGCCGTGGCCTGGGAGGCGGACATCATCACGCAGTTCAAGCAGACGCCCGACCTGAAGGAGTTCATCGGCGAGCGCGAGACGCCCACGGGCACCTCGCTGTACATCGCGCGCCCGATCCGCATCACCAACCCGGTCTGCCTGTCCTGCCACAGCACGCCCGATGCGGCGCCCAAGACGCTGATCGACAAGTACGGCCCGGCCAACGGCTTCGGCTGGACGCTCAACGACACGCTGGGCGTGCAGGTGGTCTCGGTGCCGATGACGCTGCCGATGCGCCAGGCCGACCACGCGCTGCTGGTCGTGATGGGCGTGCTCACCGGGGTGTTCCTGCTGATCGGCGCGGCGCTGAACTTCATGCTCTATCGCCTCGTCATCCGGCCGGTGAGCCGGCTCTCGGGCATCGCCGACCGCGTCTCGCTCGGCGAGTTCGAGGCGCCCGAGTTCGAGGTGCGCTCCAAGGACGAGATCGGCACGCTGTCGGCCTCGTTCAACCGCATGCGCACGAGCCTCGCCCACGCGATGAAGATGCTCGACGCCTGATCCCGTCCGCGCCATGTCCACGGTTCCCGAACGCATCGGCAAGTACGAGATCACCCAGGTGCTCGGCCAGGGCTCGATGGGCGTCGTCTACAAGGCGCTCGACCCGCACATCCAGCGGCCGGTCGCGATCAAGGTGATCCACAAGGCGCTGCTGGGCGACAGCGGCGAGGCCAGGGCGATCGCCGCCCGCTTCCTCAACGAGGCCAAGGCCGTGGGCCGCATCGCGCATCCGGGCGTGGTCGCGATCTACGAGTTCGGCGAGGACGCCGAGACCGCGTACATCGCGATGGAGTTCGTCAACGGCCGCAACCTCGACGACATCCTCGCAGAGGTGCCGGTCCCCACCCAGGAGCAGACGCTGCACGTGATGGACGGCCTGCTCGATGCGCTGTCGCACGCGCACGCGCAGGGCGTCTGGCACCGGGACGTGAAGCCGGCCAACCTCATGATCGCCAAGGGCGGGCAGGTCAAGCTCACGGACTTCGGCATCGCGCGCGTCTCCGACGCCAACCTGACGCAGGTGTCGTCGATGATCGGCACGCCGAGCTACATGTCGCCCGAGCAGTTCCGCGGCGAGGGCATCGACCATCGCGCCGACCTCTTCGCGAGCGGCGTGCTGCTGTACCGCCTGCTCACGGGCAAGCGGCCGTTCCGCGGCAGCTCGCAGGAGGTCATGTACAAGATCCTGCAGGAAGACGCGCCGCCGCCGAGCCAGGTCACCGGCGGCCGGAGCGCGCCCGCGTTCGACGCCGTCGTCGCGCGAGCGATGGCCAAGAACGCCGACGACCGCTATCCCAGCGCGGACGCGATGCGCCAGGCGCTGCGCGACATCGCCCACGGCAAGACGGGCCTGCCCGGCGCGGGCGGCGCCCAGGCGACCAACGTCGTCGCCGTGCCGCG
>DASVLN010000788.1:0-6011 GCA_036384855.1 Burkholderiaceae bacterium
CCTGGGGCGTGGTTGGTGCCCAGGCGGATGTTGGTCGCGAGCGCGACCGGCACCCCTTCCGTCTTCGGCGGCCCGGGCGTGCCGGCCTGGACCGCGGCGATGTCCTCGTCGGTCGGGTAGATGCCCTTGATCCAGTAGTCCATCACGCGGCGCGCGATCGGCCCGGCGTACTGGGCGCCGAAGCCGACGTTCTCGACCACCATCGCGATCGCGATCGTCGGATGGTCGGCCGGCGCGAACGAGATGAACAGCGCGTTGTCGCGCAGGTGCTCGGCGACCTTGGCCGCGTTGTACTTCTCGTTGGCCTTGATGTCGGCGACCTGCGCCGTGCCGGTCTTGCCCGCCGACACGTAGCCGGCGTTCAGGAAGGCCGCGGCGCCGGTGCCCTCGCGGTTGACGCCGACCATCGCGTTGCGCACCACGTCGACGTACTCGGGATTGAGCGGCAGCGGGTCGAGCGGCGTCGGCGCGACCGGGTGCTTCGTGCCGTTGACGACGTCGACGATGTCGCGCACCAGGTGCGGCGTGTGGCGCTGGCCGCCGGTCGACAGGATCGTCAGCGCATTGGCCAGCTGCATGATGGTGAAGCTGTTGTAGCCCTGGCCGATGCCCAGCGAGATCGTCTCGCCCGCATACCACTTCTGCTGCTCGGGCCGGCGGTAGGCCTTGCGCTTCCACTCGGTCGATGGCAGCACGCCGCGCAGCTCGCCCTGCAGGTCGATGCCCGTGGGCTGGCCGAAGCCGAAGGGCTGCATGAAGCTGGCGATCGCATCGACGCCGAGGTCGTTGGCGAGCATGAAGTAGTAGACGTCGCACGAGACCACGATCGAGCGGTACATGTCGACGAAGCCGTGGCCCTCGGGCTTGTCGTCGCGGAAGACGTGGCCGCCGAACGTGAAGTGCCCGGGATCCTGCATGCCCCACTGCGGCGTGCGCTTGCCCAGCGTGAGCGCCGCCAGCGCCATGTACGGCTTGTACGTCGAGCCCGGGGCGTAGGTGCCGCGGATGGCGCGATTGAGCAGCGGCTTGTCGATCGACTCGTTGAGCTCCTTCCAGTTGTCCGCGTCGATGCCGTCGACGAACAGGTTGGGGTCGAAGGTCGGCTTGGAGACGAAGGCCAGCACCTCGCCGTTGCGCGGGTCGATCGCCACCAGCGCGCCGCGGCGGTTGCCGTACAGCTCCTCGACGAGCGCCTGCAGCCGGATGTCGATGGACAGCTGCAGCGTGTTGCCGGGCGTCGCCGGCTTGCTCGCGAGCTGGCGCACCGCGCGGCCGCCGGCCGAGGTCTCGATCTGCTCGAAGCCGGTGACGCCGTGCAGCTCCGACTCGTAGCTCTGCTCCAGGCCCAGCTTGCCGATGTACTCGGTGCCGCGGTAGTTGGCCTGGTCCTCGTCCGACCAGTCCTCGGCGATCTTGTCCTTCTCCTCCTGGTTGATGCGGCCGATGTAGCCGATCAGGTGGCTCGCGAGCTCGCCGTGGGGATAGTTGCGGAACAGGCGCGCCTTGATCTCGACGCCGGGGAAGCGGAAGCGCTGGGCGACGAAGCGGGCGACTTCCTCGTCGGTGAGCTTGGTGCGGATCGGCACCGACTCGAAGCTCTTGCCTTCGGCGGCCAGGCGCGCGAAGCGGCGGCGGTCGCGCGGCGTCACCTCGATCACCTTGGCGATCTCGTTGATCGTGGCCTCGAGGTCGGTGACCTTGGACGGCGTGATCTCCAGCGTGTAGGCGGGGTAGTTGGTCGCCAGCACGATGCCGTTGCGGTCGACGATCAGCCCGCGGTTCGGCACGATGGGCACGACGCCGATCCGGTTGGCCTCGGCCTGGGCGGCGAGGTCGTCGTGGCGCACGACCTGCAGCACGAACCAGCGGAACACCAGCAGGCCGAAGGCCAGCAGCACGAAGGCCGCCGCCGCGAGCGTGCGCGCGCGGAAGCGGTCGAGCTCCACCTCGATGTTCCGAAGCTCGGTCAGAGACTTCATGCCCCCACGCTCGCTGGCGCTCGCTGCCCCCCGAGGGGGCCGGCCGCGACCCGACCGGCACAGCCGGATCGAGCGCTCCCTTGGTCTTTCCTTCGGAGCGCCTGAGCGGCAGCGCCGGCAACGAAAAGCCGCTGAGTCATAGCGGACGCTGGGCGTCGGGGTCGGGCGCGCGGCGCTGCGGGGCGAGCAGGATCCAGCTCACGACCGGCCACAGCGCCGCCTCGAACACCGGCGCGAGCAGCAGCGACCAGCCGGGGAAGCTGCCGCTGGACAGCAGGCGCACGACCAGCGACACCGCGTGCGCCGCGAAGAACAGCGGCAGGATCTGCAGGGCCTGCTCGCCGATAGAGAACCAGACGAGGCGCCGGTGGATCGTGATCGCGAGGAAGCTCAGGAGCGTGTAGGCCTGCGCGTGCTGGCCGAGCACCGCGCCCTGGTGCACGTCCATCAGCAGCCCGAAGAAGAACGCGGCGCCGATGCCGACGCGGCGCGGCTGGTGCACGTTCCAGAACACCAGCGTGAGCGCGAGCAGGTCGGGCAGCGCCGGCACGCGACCGAGCGGCAGCATGTTGAGCACCATCGCGCCGATCAGCGAGGCCCACAGGAACAGCGGGTTGACCGGCAGCAGCAGCTGGTCGTTGCCACGCGGCATGATCACTTCTTCGTCCCCTTGATGGCCCGCGGGCCCTTGGGCGAGGACGCCGGCTCGGCCTCCGCCTCGGCCGGACGCGCCGGCAGCTGCATCGCCATCGGCTCGAGCACCAGCACATGGCGCACGCCGTCGGCCGAGGCCATGGGCGCGAGCGAGATGCGGGCGAACGACGAGTCCGCGCTGCGGTCGACCCGCACCACCTTCGCGACGTCCAGCCCGGGCGGGTAGATGCCGTCGACGCCGCTGGTCTGCAGCACGTCGCCCTCGCGCACGTCGGCGTTGCCGGCCATGAAGCGCAGCTCCATGCGCGAGCCGTCGGCGCCGAAGGCCGCGCTGCGCTGGTGCGTGCGCACGTTCAGCACCGGGATCGCGGCCTCCCTGTCGATCAGCAGCGTCACCTCCGAGGACATCGGATAGACGCGCGTGACCTGGCCCAGCACGCCCGCCTCGTCGATCACCGGCGAGCCGGGCGCCACGTGGCTGGTGGCGCCGCGGTCGATGAAGATCTTGCGCGAGAACGGGTCGCTCGCCTCGTACAGCACCTCGGCGGCGGTCGACTTCACCGTCAGCCGCGGGCGCAGGTCGATGATGGCGCGCAGGCGGGCATTCTCGGCCTGCAGCTCGGAGACCGCGGCCGCCCTGGCCGACTGCGCGGCGAGCTGGCGCTGCGCCTTGTCGAGGTCGGCCTGGGCCTGGTGCAGGCCGCTCGCGTACTCGCCCATCGCCGAGACGCCCTCGACCGGCAGCTGCCACGCCCGCTCGACCGGCACCAGCAGGATCGCCAGCCCCGCGCGCAGCGGCCGCGTGAGCGCGAAGCGCGTGTCCGCCGCCATCAGGAACAGCGCCAGCGCGGAGAACACCGCCAGCCGCGTCAGCGCGGACGGACCCTGGTGGAAGAGCGGCGGGGGTCGGCGATCAAGGGTGCCGAGCGGCATGACGTGTCGCGCCGCGTCATCGCCGCGGCGCCGCTGGGAGGGAATCGGCTATCGATCGATTATCGCCAAGCCGCGTTCCCGTCGTCGTGGGGAATGTCGCCACCCGTGAAGGCGTGGGGCAAGCTTCGAGGCCGCGCGGCGAACCGGCGGCCGGCGTCGCCGGTCAGCGCTCGTCGGAGGTGAAGATCGCGCCCAGGCGCTCCATGCGCTCGAGCGCCATGCCGCAGCCGCGCACCACGCAGGTCAGCGGATCCTCGGCCACGAGCACCGGCAGGCCGGTCTCCTCGGCCAGCAGGCGGTCCAGGTCGCGCAGCAGGGCGCCGCCGCCGGTGAGCATCATGCCGCGCTCGGCGATGTCGGCACCCAGCTCCGGCGGCGTCTGCTCGAGCGCGTTCTTCACCGCGGAGACAATCTGGTTGAGCGGGTCGGTCAGCGCCTCCAGCACCTCGTTGGAGCTGATGGTGAAGCTGCGCGGCACGCCCTCGGACAGGTTGCGTCCCTTGACCTCCATCTCGCGGACCTCGGAGCCCGGGAAGGCCGAGCCGATGCCCATCTTGATGTTCTCCGCCGTCTGCTCGCCGATCAGCATGCCGTAGTTGCGGCGGATGTAGTTGATGATCGCCTCGTCGAACTTGTCGCCGCCGACGCGCACGCTGCCCTTGTAGACGATGCCGCCCAGCGAGATGACGCCGACCTCCGTGGTGCCGCCGCCGATGTCGACGACCATCGAACCCGAGGCTTCCGACACCGGCAGGCCGGCGCCGATCGCGGCGGCCATCGGCTCCTCGATCAGGTAGACGGCGCTCGCGCCCGCGGCCTCGGCGGCGTCCTTGATCGCGCGGCGTTCCACCTGGGTCGAGCCGCAGGGCACGCAGATGATGATGCGCGGGCTCGGCGAGAGCAGGCTGCGCGGATGCACCATCTTGATGAACTGCTTGATCATCTGCTCGGTGACCATGAAGTCGGCGATCACGCCGTCCTTCATCGGGCGGATGGCCTCGATGTTGCCCGGCACCTTGCCGAGCATCGCCTTGGCTTCCTTGCCGACGGCCTGGATGATCTTCTTGCCGTGCGGGCCGCCCTCGTGGCGGATCGACACGACCGACGGCTCGTCCAGGACGATGCCCTTGTCCCGTACGTAGATCAGCGTGTTGGCGGTGCCGAGGTCGATCGCGAGATCGGTGGAGAAGTAGCGGCGCAGGGAGGAGAACATTGGGCGGGGATGTGGGGGTCGCGGGGCCTTCGGGCGGTCGATCTGGCGGGACGGGCTCTCAGGCCATCTGGATGGGTGTGCCTTCGGCGAACATGGGCGTTGAGGCGAGGACGACGGGCGGCGAAGCGGTCTGGTCTCGCGGGCCGGGGTTGCCGAACCTGCTGGGCGGGTCTCGATCGGGGCGCGCGTGGAAGGCGCTGGGGAAAGCACAAGCGCTCGTCAAAGCGCGCGAATCTGGGTCGTCCGGGGCGCTTTCCGTCGCGATCTGACGTCGCATGAGGAAGCTCCGGATTAACCGGAGATAATACCTCAAGCGCCCTGTCCGATCGAGGTTGCACGACGTAACTTTCTCGGGCCGCGCCTCTCGCCAACGCGGCGGGAAGGCCGCCGCGGAAGACGGCGCGCCGCCCCCGTCGCCACCAGCCGGATCCACCATGTCACTGACCCCCGACGACGTCAGCCGGATCGCGCATCTCGCGCGGCTCGAGCTGTCGCCCCCCGAAGGCGCCGCCATGCTGGCGCAGCTGAACGACTTCTTCCGGATCGTCGAGCAGATGAGTGCCGTCGACACCTCCGGCCTCGAGCCGCTTCACACGCCGCTGTCGGCCATCGGCGAGGTCGCGCTGCGCCTGCGTCCCGACGCCGTGACCGAGACGGACCGCCGCGATGCCAACATGGCCAACGCGCCGCTGGCCGAGGACGGCCTCTTCCTCGTGCCGAAGGTGATCGAATGACGACGCACGAATTGCACGAGATGGGCGTGGCGGAGCTGTCGCGCGCCCTGGCTTCGAAGGAGACCTCGGCCACCGAGGTCGCGCTGGCCCTGCTCGGCCGCGCCCGCGCCGACACGCACGGCGCGTTCCTCGCGATCGACGACGAGGGCGCCGTCGCGGCCGCGAAGTCGGCCGACGCGCTGCGCGCCGCGGGCGGCGAGGCCGCGTCGAGCCCGCTGCTGGGCGTGCCGATCGCGCACAAGGACATCTTCGTCACCGAGGGCTCGGCGACCACCGCGGGGTCGAAGATGCTCGAGGGCTACCGCAGCCCGTTCGACGCCACCGTCGTCGCGCGCCTGAAGGCCGCCGGCGCGGTCTCGATCGGCAAGCTCAACTGCGACGAGTTCGCGATGGGCTCGTCCAACGAGAACTCGGCCTACGGCCCCGTGCGCAACCCGTGGGACGCGGCGCGCGTGCCGGGCGGCTCGTCGGGCGGCTCCGCGGCCGCGGTCGCGGCGC
>DASVLN010000789.1:0-6121 GCA_036384855.1 Burkholderiaceae bacterium
GCGAGCCTGCTGCTCGCGGCCTGCGCCGAACGCGACGCCTCCGCGCTGATCGATCAGCCCCGCGCCGCCTCCGCGCCGGCGGCCTCCGCCAGCGGCGCGCTGCCGCAGGTCTCCGCGATGCCCGGGCGCGGCTATCCGTTCGCGGCGCCGCATCCGGTGACCAACGAGTACCACGGCGTCGCCGTGCGCGACGACTTCCAGTGGCTGGAGAACTGGGCCGACCCGAACGCCAAGGCCTGGGTCGGCGCGGAGAACGCGTACAGCCGCCGCTTCCTCGACGCGATGCCCGCGCGCGCCGCGCTGCACGAGAGGCTCAAGGCGCTGATGTCGTCCACCTCCAGCTCGTACGCCGGGCTGGTCGAGCGCGGCGGCGTGATCTTCGCGCTGAAGAACGCCCCGCCCAAGCAGCAGCCGCTGCTCGTGACGCTGAAGTCGGTCGACGACCTCGCGAGCGAGCACGTGGTCTACGACCCGAACGCGGAGGCCGCCGACGGCTCGCTGACGATCGACTTCTTCAAGCCTTCGCCGGACGGCCGGCGGGTCGCGGTCTCGGTGTCCAAGGGCGGCAGCGAGGACGGCACGCTGCGCATCCTGGACGTCGCCACGGGCCAGGCGCTGCCCGACCGCATCCCGCGCGTGACCTACCCGACCGGTGGCGGCGACGTCGCCTGGAGCGCCGGCGGCGCCGGCCTGTACTACACCCAGTATCCGGCGCCGGGCACGCGGCCCGAGGCCGACATCCATTTCTTCCAGCAGGTGTTCTTCCACAAGCTGGGCACGCCCGCGACGCAGGATCGCCACGAGGTCGGCGACGACTTCCCGCGCATCGCGGAGACGCGGCTGGAGAGCTCGCGCGACGGCCGCATCGTCACGGCGATCGTCGAGAACGGCGACGGCGGCGACTACGCGCTTTACCTGAAGACGCCCGACGCCAACGGCGCGGGGGCGTGGCGTCGCATCGCGGCCGACGCGGACGGCGTCAAGGACTCGCGCATCGGCGACGACGGCGCGCTGTACCTGCTCTCGCGCGCGGGCGCGCCGCGCGGCAAGCTGCTGCGGCTGCCGGTGAGCGCGAAGACGCAGAAGGTCGACTGGGCGCGCGTGCCGGTGATCGTGCCGCAGTCCGAGGGCTCCATCGAGGCGTACGTGCCCTCGGGCCGCCGGCTCTACGTCGCCGAGCTCGCGGGCGGCCCGTCGACGCTGCGCACCGTCGACCTGCGCAGGCACCGCGCGGCGAGCGTCGCGCTGCCGCCCGTCACGGGCATCGCCGACCTCGCGGACGTCGGCCACGGCGACGTCGTCGCCAACCTCACGAGCTACCTCGCGCCGCCGGCCTGGATGCACGTCGGCACCGGGCGCGCGAAGCGCAGCGCGATGTTCGTGACCTCGGAAGCGACCTTCAACGACGCCGAGGTGGTGCGCGAGTTCGCGGTCTCCCGGGACGGCACCAAGGTGCCCGTCAACATCATCCGCCGCAAGGGCACGCGCCTGGACGGCCGCAATCCCACCATCCTCTACGGCTACGGCGGCTTCGGCGTGCCCATGACGCCCGGCTTCAACCCGGCGCGTCGCGTGTGGCTGGATCGCGGCGGCGTCTACGTGGTCGCCAACATCCGCGGCGGCGGCGAGTACGGCGAGGCCTGGCACCAGGCCGGCAACCTCACGCACAAGCAGAACGTCTTCGACGACTTCATCGCCTCGGCCCAGTACCTGATCAAGGCCGGCTACACCCAGCCCGCGCGCCTGGGGATCATGGGCGGCAGCAACGGCGGCCTGCTGATGGGCGCGGCGCTCACGCAGCGGCCGGAGCTGTTCCGCGCAGTCGTCAGCACCGTGGGCGTCTACGACATGCTGCGCGTCGAGCTCGATCCCAACGGCGCGTTCAACACGACCGAGTTCGGCACCGTGAAGGACAAGGCGCAGTTCGAGGCGCTGTATGCCTACTCGCCGTACCGCAACGTGCGCGACGGCACCGACTACCCGGCCATCCTCATGATGACCGGCGACAACGACGGCCGCGTCAACCCGGCGCACTCGCGCAAGATGATCGCGCGGCTGCAGCAGGCCGACCCGGCCGGCAAGCCGATCCTGCTGCTGACCAGCGCCTCCAGCGGACACGGCATCGGCACGGCGCTGTCCGAGCGCATCGAGCAGACGGTCGACCAGTACGGCTTCCTGGTCGACCAGCTGACCGGCGGCCAGTGACGCCGGGCGGAGGCGGCCCCAGCCGCCCCGCGCGTGGTCAGCCCGGCAGGCGCACGGGCACGGGCCGCGTCAGCAGGTCGACGTAGAGGTCGAAG
Source organism: Burkholderiaceae bacterium (assembly GCA_036384855.1). Classification (GTDB taxonomy): domain Bacteria; phylum Pseudomonadota; class Gammaproteobacteria; order Burkholderiales; family Burkholderiaceae_C; genus Scleromatobacter. The sequence continues at coordinate 2,301 of DASVLN010000789.1, forward strand.
AAGCGCGCGTTGTCGAAGCGCTGCACGATGGTGATCGGCTGCAGGCCGCCCGGGTTGTCGACGGTGCCCACCGTGCGTCCGTCGTCCGGCCCGAAGTCGGTCACGACATCCACGTAGCGCGTCGTCGTCTGCGTGGCCAGGGTCGGGTCCACCAGGTAGGCGATGGTGAGCGTGTCCCAGATGTCCTGCGTGTAGTTCGGGTCGTTCTCGAAGCCGTCGGTGCCGCTGAAGCCGTAGCCGTTGAGCTGGCGGAAGATCTGCGTGACGACGGTCTGCCTGGCCGGATCGTGCGCGATCCGGTCGTAGATCGGCTGCGTGAGGATCACGGTGTCGGTGACGTCCAGCGGCACCAGCACCTGCGCGATGGGCTGGCGCAGCACCTCGCGGGCGGCCTGGGGGTCGAACCACATGTTGAATTCGGCCGTGGCCGTCGTGTTGCCCGGCACGTCGATGGCGCCGCCCATGTAGATGATGCGCTTGACGAGCGGCACGATGTCGGGCGCCTGGCGGAAGGCGAGGGCGAGGTTGGTGAGCGGGCCGATCGCCAGGATGGTGACCTCGTGCGGCCACTTGCGGATCGAGTCGACGATGAAGTCGACCGCGCCTGTCGCCTGCACCTGCGCGCGGGTGGCGAAGCCGTCGGGCGGCGCCGCGAGGTCGGCCTGCGAGTGCGGCTCAGGGGTGCTCCATGCGCCGAGATACCCATCCCCGCTGGGGTATTGCGCGAGTTCCGCCTGGACGGTCGCGTAGTCGTGCGACAGCGGCGTGTTCGCCCCCGCGTACACGCCCACGCGCGCGTCGACGCCCATGCGCTCGACCGACTTGAGCGCGTCCGCGACGCCCTGCATCAGCCACTGGTTGCCCGAGAGCACCGTGATCCCGAGAACGTCGATCGTGCCCTGCGCCATCAGCTGCGCGGCCATCGTTCCCAGCTGGCCGTCGTCGCTCATCGTGTTGTAGTCGCTGTCGATGAGCACCTTCGGCGGGCCGTCGTCGCCGCCGTCGCCGCCGCAGCCGGCGAGGCCGGCCAGGGTCGCGCCCGCGCCGATCGCGCCAAGCCACTGGATGCAAGTCCTTCGCTTCAAGAGCCGTCTCCTTGTCGTCGTCGTGCGGCAGCGGGCAACGCGCCGCCAGGCCGCCCCGCGAAGGCGGCTCGTGCACGGGGTGGTCAGGTGGCCGGATGGGGTATCGGCCGGGTCGCGCAAACGTTTGCGCGGCGCCGGCCATTGGAAGCGCGGAGCCCGCGACGGTCAACTCGGTGCGAACCCCGCAACGGTTGCGCAACCGCCGAGCAGGTCGGGGGGCGGTACCCGGTCGGGTATCGCTCCGACGCAAGACCTCATGCCTCCCGGGCACCTAGGCTTGCGACTGGCGTGTCGGATCCGTCCGACATCCGCCGGCCCGTCTCGAACGTTAAGGCTCTCAAGGCGCCGCGTCGCGGTGCGCGCGCAACTTCTAGAGGAGACCTCATGGCGATCAAATGGATGGGCCGAGCCGCCTTCGCGGCGTCGGCGATGGCCCTCGGGCTTGCGGGCTGCGGCGGCGGCAGCGTCGACGTCGCGGTCACGCCACCGCCGGCCGCGCCGGCCTTCGACGTGGGGGCCCAGATAGACGGCGTCCCGATCGCGCACTTCGACGTGCTGCCCGGCGACGCCGAGACGGTATCCGTCCTCGCGGGCGACACCTTCGAGCTCGACTCGGACGGCGCGGTGGTCTGGGACTTCTCGGTCGGCGGCAGCGCCGACATCCCGGCGCAGGCGGGCGGCGCACTTGTCTACGGCGACGCCACAGTGAACGAGACGGTGGTGGGCGATTCGCGCCTCCTGGTGTCCGTGGACTCGTCGGCGCCGCCGGGCACCGCCATCCCGGTGACCATCTACATCACCTCCCAGGACGATCCGACGCAGTACGCGACCGTCGACCTCGTCATCAACAGTTGACGGCGGCATGCGTCGACTCCTGCAGCGATGTTCGTCGTGCGCTGGCACGGCGCGGCGGCGTCCCGCCGGACAGTCGAATGCACGCGGGCGGCGATGCCGGCGCGCCCATGCTGCCACCGGGGAGAGCGCCAGGAGCCGGCCGGGCCGCCGAAGCCATCAAGTTGGAGGGCGAGGCGGCCTTGCGCCGAAGTTCACGCCACGCGCGCGGAGCGACCGGCCATGCTGACGCTGCTCGGGCTGAAGCGGCTGCACGTCGGCCCGGTCGACGCCGAGGTCGGCGCGGGGGAGTGCGTGGCGGTGATGGGGCGCTCCGGCGCCGGCAAGAGCGTCCTGCTGCGCATGGTGGCCGACCTCGATCCGCACGAAGGCGATGCCGCGCTGGAGGGCGTGCCCGCGGCCAGCTTGCCGGCACCGGAGTGGCGCGCCCGCGTGACCTACGTCGGGGCCGAATCGGGCTGGTGGTCGGCGACGGTCGCCGATCACTTCGCGCCGGGGTCGGACTTCTCGCGCTTCGAGGACGTCGGCATCCGGCCGCAGGCGGCGGCGTGGCCGGTCTCGCGCCTGTCCACCGGCGAGCGGCAGCGCCTCGCGCTGCTGCGCGCGATCACGCCGCGCACGCGGGTGCTGCTGCTGGACGAGCCGACCTCCGGCCTCGATCGCGACAACATCGCGCGCGTGGAAGTGCTGCTGCGCGGGCTGCTCGCGCGCGGGCTCGCGATCGTCCTCGTCACGCACGACCCCGCCCAGGCTGAGCGGCTGGCGCACCGGCGCCTCGAGCTGAGCGAAGGCCGGCTGGTCGGGGCCGCCGCATGAATCCGCCGCCGATCGGCGCGTGGGAGCTCGCCGGCGCGGCGGGCCTCGTGCTGGCCAACGCCGGCCTGTCGCTGGTGTTCGAGGCGGGCATGGGGCGCACGCTCGTCGTCGCCGCCATCCGCGCGATCGTGCAGCTCGTCTTCGTCGGCTACGTGCTGAACGCCGTGTTCGCGCTGCGCTCGCCGTGGCTGGTCGGCCTGGTGGTGCTGGCGATGCTCGCGATCGCCGGCTTCGAGATCCAGTCGCGCCAGGAGCGCCGCCTGCGCGGCGCCTGGCGCTACGGCCTGGGCGCCGGCACGACCTTGTTCGCGACGATGGTCGTCGGCGCGCTGAGCGTTGCCATGCTCCGCCCGGCGCCGCCGTACGACCCGCATGTCGTGATCCCGCTGGTCGGCATCCTGCTTGGCAGCGTCATGAACGGCGTGAGCATCAGCCTGAACGCGTTCAACGCCGGCGTCGTCCGCGAGCGTCTGGCCATCGAGGCGCAGCTCGCGCTCGGCGCCACGCGCTCGCAGGCGCTCGGGCCGTTGCGCCGGAGCGCGCTGCGCGGCGGCATGATCCCGGTGGTCAACCAGATGTCGGCCGCCGGCATCATCACGCTGCCGGGGATGATGAGCGGCCAGATCCTCGCCGGCATGGATCCCCTCGAGGCCGCGAAGTACCAGGCGCTGGTGCTGCTGCTGCTCGCCGGCGGCGCGGCGCTCGGGGCGTTCGCCACCGTCTGGCTCGCCGGCCGGCGCGTCACCGACGAACGCCACCGGCTGCGGCTGGATCGCCTGGTGCTTTGAAGAACCCGTGAAGCGATCCGGCTGGTCGGCCGGGACGAAGCCCGGCTCCCGAGGAGCCGGGGAATGGCCGGACACGGGCGTCTCCCCGCGGCCGGATCCCTCGCGCAGCGGCTCGCCGGTCAGCGCTCGTTCTCGCGGCCGTTCTCGTTCTCGCGGCCCTCGTGCTTCTTGTCGCCGGTCTTGCGGCGTTCGGCCTCGGGCTTGCCCTCGCGGCGGGCCTGCGGGGCGTTGGCCGAGGCCGGGCCCTGCGGCTGGCCGGCCTGCCCGTGTTCGGCCGGGC
>DASVLN010000790.1:0-13053 GCA_036384855.1 Burkholderiaceae bacterium
ATCGTCTCGCCGCACTTCGACCCCGCCGTGGTCGGCCGCGCGCGCGCGCTGGGCCTGCGCAGCGTGCCGGGCGTCTTCACGGCTTCCGAGGCCTTCGCCGCCTGGCGCGCGGGGGCCGACGCGCTGAAGATCTTCCCCGCGGAGGCGATGACGCAGGCAGGCCTCGCGGGCATGACCACCGTGCTGCCCAGGGACCTGCCGCTGTGGCCGGTCGGCAGCATCGTGCCGGGCAACATGGCCGATTGGCGGCGCGCCGGCGCGACCGGCTTCGGCCTCGGCGGCGGCCTGTTCAAGCCCGAGTTCTCCGTGCAGGAGATCGAGCGCCGCGCCTGCGACTACCTCGACGCCTGGAGCGCGTCGAGCGCCTGAGGGTCGCGCCGCGGCGCCTTCAATCGCGCGTCGCGGCCTGCCGCAGGCCGCGGCGAACCGCCTCGATCAACGCGTCGGGCGCGATGGGCTTCTGCAGGATCTCGAAGCCCTGGCCGGCGGCGGCGCCCACCTGCGCGCTGTAGCCTGTCGCGAGGATCAGCGGCAGCCTCGGATATCGGCGCCGGATCCACATCGCGAGATCCAGCCCGCTCATCTCGCCCGGCATCACGATGTCGGTCAGCACGAGGTCCAGCTCCGGCGCGCCGCGCCCGGCCAGCAGGTCGCGGGCCTCGACCCCGCTGGCGGCAGCGCTGACGCGGCAGCCCGCGATGCGAAGCAGCTCGCTCGTCGTCTCGCGGATGTCGGCGTTGTCCTCGACGAGCAGGATCCGTGCGTCCAGCGCGTGGCCCCGCGAGTCCGGGCTGGCAGGGCAGGCGCCGGCCGGCTCGGGCTGCTCGCTCGCGGGCAGCACCATGCGCACCGTCGTGCCGCGGCCCACCTCGCTGTCGACGGCCACGCGACCGCCGGCCTGGGTGGCGAACCCGTAGACCTGGCTGAGCCCGAGGCCCGTCCCCCGGCCCGGTTCCTTGGTCGTGAAGAACGGCTCGAAGACGCGCTGCAGGACGTCGGGCGGGATACCCGTTCCCGTATCGCGCGCCTCGATGGCGACGCCGCCTTCGCAGGCCTCGCAGCGGATCGCCAGCGAACCGCCGGCGGGCATCGCGTCGCGCGCGTTCATCGCCAGGTTGATGATGGCGAGCTCCAGCTCGGAGCGGTCGGCCTTCACGGGCGGCAGGCCCGGCGCGAGTTCCAGCCGTACCTCGATGCCGCTGCCCAGCGTCGTCTGCAGCATCTCGCGCAGGGGCGGCAGCTCGTCGGCGAGGCTGATGGACTCCGGGCGCACGGCCTGGCGGCGCGCGAAGGCCAGCAGCTGCCGGGTCAGGCGCGCGCCGGTGTCGGCGGCGCGGCGGATGGCGGCCAGCTGCGCGCTGTGCTCGCAGACGGGCGACATCCGCGCATGCAGCGCCGTGTTGTTGGAGATGACGGCGAGCAGGTTGTTGAAGTCGTGCGCGACGCCGCCGGTGAGCTGCCCCATCGCCTCCAGCTTCTGGCTCTGGCGCAGCGTCTCCTCGATCTGCTGCAGCGCCGCGGTGCGCGCCGCGACCTGCTGCTCCAGCGACGTCGCGAGCGCGCGCAGCTCGCGTTCCGCGCGCCGGCGCTCCACCGCCATGCGCGTGCGCAGCGCGACGTCGCGGATGAACGCCAGCTCGTCCTCCGTCCAGGTGCGCGGGTGCGCGTGGTTCAGGAACAGCAGGGCGACCAGGCCGTCATGCTCGGTGACGGGCATGTTGATCACCGACACCGCGTCGATGGCGCGCAGCCGGTCCGCGGTGGCCTGGGTGCGCGGATCGAGGCTCGCGTCGTCGAACACGACGGTCTCGCCGCGCTTGAGGTTCTCGATGTAGGTGCCGTAGTCGCGGAAGTGCAGCACGCCCGCGATGCTGCGGATGCCCGGCGCGTTCCAGTCCCGCTCGATGGTGATGGTCTCCGCCTCGAGGTCGATGTTGCCGTAGCCGGCACGGCTCACGCCGAGGCTGCGGCCGAGCAGCTCGGCCGCGGCGTAGGAGATCTCGGACGGGTCGTCGAGCGCCCGGATGCGGTCGTCGAGCTCGACGAGCCGCTCCTGGCGCGACGCCGCCGCGCGCAGGGCGGCCTGGGCGCGGTGGGCCTCGGTCATGTCGTGGCCCTCGACGAAGATGCCGGTCACGCGCCCCGCCTCGTCGACGACCGGCTCGTAGATGAAGTCGAGGTAGCGGGGCGCCGGATCGTGCCCCGCGCCGCGGTCCAGGCGCACCTCGACCTGCGAGGCGACGTAGCGCTCGTTGGTCGCGTAGACGCGGTCGAGCAGCTCGAAGAAGCCCTGTCCCTCGAGGTCCGGGAAGGCCTCGCGCACCGGCAGCCCCGCCAGCGCCCGGCCGCCGGCCAGTCGCCGGTACGCTTCGTTGGCGAACTCGAAGACGTGCTCGGGTCCCCGCAGCACCGCGATGAAGCCGGGCGCCTTGGCGAACAGGTCGCGCTGGCGCTGCTGGTCGTCGGCGCGGCGCCGCTCGGCCAGCACGCGGTCGGTGGTCTCGATGCAGGCGCCGAACAGCCCCTGCACCTCGCCGTCCTCGCCCCGCACCGGGCTGTACGAGAACGCGAAGTGCGCCTCCTGCGCCTGCTGGCCGCGAAGCAGCTGCAGCGCGATGTCCTCCATGTGGACCGGCTCGCCGCGGAACACGCGGTCGAACAGCGGCTCGATGTCGGCCTTCGCCTCGGCCCACACCTCGTCCAGCGCCGGCCGGCCGAGCGCCTGCGGGTGCTTGTTGCCGAGGATGGGGATGAAGGCGTCGTTGTAGAGCCAGATGCGCCGCGCGCCCCAGGCGAGGAACATCGGCTGCACGGAGTCCAGCATCAGCGCGACCAGCGTCTTCAGTGCCGTGGGCCAGCCGTCGCGCGGCCCCAGCGGCGTCCGGCCCCAGTCGTGCGCGCGGAGGGCCTCCGCCATGGTGCCGCCCAGCTGCGGGGGCGACGGCGATGGGGAGGTGGCGGGCGTCGGCGGCATCGGGGCGGCGTGGGTCGAGCCGCCATCATGCCCGACGCGCGCGTTCGCCGCCACCGGCGTCGCGCCGGCGGTGCTCAGCGCTTGAGCAGGCCGTGCGCCCGCAGGCTCTCGGCCGTCGCGACGAGCGCGTCCTCCGCAGGCCGCGGCGTCCATCCCAGCACGCGCTGCGCCTTCGCGGAGGTGGCGTCCTTGCGCTTGCCGAGCTCCGGCACGACCTGGCCGACCGACTTGTCGAAGACGGCCACCAGCTTCAGCAGCCAGTCCGGCAGTTCGCGCGTGGGCACGCGGCGGGCGGCATCGGCGAGCCGGCGCCTGAGGATGGCCGCGACCTCCTTGAGCTCGAGGAAGTGCCCCGCGACGGCCAGGAAGCGCTCGCCCGCGGCCTCGGGATGCGTCATCGCGCGCAGGTGCAGGTCGGCGACGTCGCGCACGTCGACCGCGCCGAAGGTCAGGCGCGGCAGCCCGGGCATCGCGCCGTCGAGCAGGCGCCGGACGATCTCGATCGAGGTCGCGTAGTCCGACCCCATCACGGGCCCGAAGATGCCCACCGGATTGACCGTCGCGAGCTCCATGTCGCCGCCCTCGCGGCCCATGAAGCTCCAGGCGGCGCGCTCGGCGAGCGTCTTCGACTTCACGTAGGGCGTCACGCCCGGGCCGTCGACGTCGGTCCAGTCCGATTCGTCGAAGGGCCGCGCGGTCTCGGGATGGCCGTAGCCCACCGCGGCGAAGGACGAGGTCTGCACCACCCGCCTCACGCCCGCGCCGCGGGCCGCGCGCAGCACGCGCAGCGCGCCCTCGCGCGCGGGAACGACCAGCTCGTCCTCGTGCCTGGGCACGTGCAGCGGAAAGGGCGAGGCGACGTGCAGCACGAAGTCGCAGCCGGCGGCGGCGGCGTCCCAGCCGTCGTCGGACGTCAGGTCGGCGGCGAAGAAGGCGAGTGCCGCGCCGCGTTCGCCGAGCGCCAGCTGGTCGCGCACCGCGGCCTCGCGCGCGAGCGAGCGCACCGTCGTGCGCACGCGAAAGCCCCGTTCGACCAGTTGCCGGATGCAGTGCCCCGCCACGAAGCCGGAGCCGCCCGTGACCAATACCAGTTCGCCGCTCATGTCCGAAGTTGTCCCCAGGTGGTGAGTGGCGCGAATCCTAAGCTTGAAGCCGGGTCCAAGGTCAAGCGGCACCACGGCCCGCCTGGACGCGCATTCCACGCTGCCGGTGCGCGCGCCGCGGGGACGTGCGAGGACGTGTTCAGCGCAGCGGCCGCGTCGGCGCCGGGCGCGTGCGGAAGAAGGTCATCGGCACCGCCAGGGCCTCGTTGACCACGTGCTTCTTGATCTTGCCGACGACGTGCATCTCGCACGGCTTGCAGTCGAACTTCAGCGTCAGCTTCTCGCTGCCGTTGTGCAGCACCAGCGGCTCGGCGCGCACCGTGCCCTGCACGCCGGTGACGCCCTTGGCCTGCTTCGGGCACAGCGACATCGACCAGCGCACGCAGTGCTTGGTGATCATCAGCGAGACCTCGCCGAGCTCCTCGTGGCTCTCGTAGGCGGCCTCGACGACCTTGACGCCGTGCTTCGCGTAGAAGTCGTGCGCGGGCTGGTTGTAGACGTTGGCGAGGTAGCTGAGGGCGTCGTCGGGGTAGGTGGCGGGCGGGTCGACGGGCGTGGCGCGAGGCAGGATCTCGCGCCGTTCCAGGCGCACGGCGTCCAGGCGCTCGAGCGCGTCGCGGCGCAGCGCGTTCAGGCGGCTCGCGGGCACGAACCAGGGCTCGCGCGTCGCGATGGCCAGCTCGCGCAGCGCGTAGATCGTGCCGCCCAGCTTGCCCAGGTGCTCGCGCAGCGTCGCGCGGGCGCGCTCGGCGTCGCGCGCGGGCTCCAGCTGCAGCAACGCGTCGGCCGACGCGGCCACGCCGCGCTCGTCGGTCACGGTCAGGCGCAGGCCGCCCTCGACGTCGGCGAGCGTCATCCACACGCCCACGAGGCGGTCGGCCGACCTGGCCGTCAGCAGCCGGTCCCACGCCATGTCGCGGTTGCGGTGCAGCGCCGGCTTCGAGCGCAGGTCCTTGAGTTCGGCGACCGGCCGGTTCGGCTCGATGCGCCAGCGGTTGCCGGGGCCGTCGAGCTTCTTCACGACGTCCGCCTGCACGCCGACGAGCTCCTTCTGGAGGTCGAGGTAGGTCAGGCCGTCGCCGTTGTGCAGCTGCGCATCCGGTGCGTCGAGCTCGGCCTCGAAGTGATCGGCCCCGACCTTCACGACATGGCCGACCGGCAGGCCCGCGTGCTTGGGCGTGTCGAAGGCGCCGATGTCCATCTGGCGGCCGTTGACGAAGTAGTCGGTCGACTCGCGGTTGAAGTTGCGGTCGGGGTCGGGCGTGAAGTGGAAGGTGCAGCGGCCCGCCGAGGCCGGCTGCAGCTCGGGCCGCCGCTCCAGCAGCGCGTCGAGCGTGCGGCGGTAGTGGGCGGTGATGTTCTTCACGTAGCCCATGTCCTTGTAGCGGCCCTCGATCTTGAAGCTGCGGATCCCCGCGTCGATCAGCGTGTCGAGGTTGGCCGTCTGGTTGTTGTCCTTCATCGACAGCACGTGCTTGTCGTGCGCGACGATGCCGCCGTTGGCGTCGGTGACCGTGTAGGGCAGGCGGCAGGGCTGCGAACAGTCGCCACGGTTGGCGCTGCGGCCGGTGTGCGCGTGGCTCAGGTAGCACTGGCCGCTGTAGGCCACGCACAGCGCGCCGTGGATGAAGAACTCCAGCGTCGCGCGCGGCGTCGCGGCCGCGATGGCGCGGATCTGGCGCAGGTCGAGCTCGCGCGCCAGCACCATCTGCGAGAAGCCGATGTCCTGCAGGAACTTCGCCTTCTCGGGGGTGCGGATGTCGGTCTGCGTGCTCGCGTGGAGCTGGATCGGCGGCAGGTCGAGCTCGAGCAGGCCCATGTCCTGCACGATGAGCGCGTCGGCCCCGGCGCGCCAGACGTCCCAGGCCATCTTGCGCGCGCCCTCGAGCTCGTCGTCGCGCAGGATGGTGTTGAGCGTGACGAAGATCTTGGCGCCGTAGCGGTGCGCATGGCGGGCGAGGCGCTCGATGTCGCCGACCTCGTTGCCCGCCGACGCCCGCGCGCCGAACGCCGGCCCGCCGATGTAGACGGCGTCCGCGCCGTGGTTGACGGCCTCGATGCCGATGTCGGCGTCCTTCGCGGGCGCGAGCAGCTCGATCTCGTTGCCGGGCGTCGGCATCATGGCGGAGGCCGCGGAGGCGGCAGGGGCGGGCGAAGTCATGGCGGCGGATTCCGGTGGGCGCCCGGCGGTCGCGGGCGGCGGGCTCGGCTCGGGCGGCCGCGGCGGTGGCCGCGATGCGAGGCGATGCCCGGCGGTGCGCCGAGGACGTGGAAGGCCGGCGCGGCGAAAGGCGGATTATCGCAGGGATGCGGGTTTTCCGCAGCCCTGGCGGGCGGGCGCCCTGCTTGCGAAGCCCCCGGCGGCGGCCCTCACGCGACCATGTACGCGGCCGCGCCGGTGGCGATCAGCACGCCGTCGTCGTTGACGAGCTTCATGAGCACCGAGCCGACCCGCCCGCCCAGCCGCGTGACCTCGCCGGTGGCGACGAAGTGCTTGCCGACACCCTGGCGCAGGAAGTCGACGCGCAGGTCGATCGTCCCCAGGCGCGAGAAGCGGTGCACGACCTGGTCGGCCGTGTCGGCGGCGTGGCGCTCGGCCATCGCGGCCATGAGCGCGAGGCCGGCGGTCGCGTCGAGCGTCGCGCTGATCACGCCGCCGTGCAGCCGGCCGTAGAGGAAGTGGCCGACGAGCTCGGGACGCATGTCGAAGCGCAGCGACGAGGACTGCGCGCCGATGGCCGCGACCTTCAGCCCCAGCACCTGGTTGAAGGCGATGCGCTGCTCGAACATGTCGGCGAGGATGGCCTCGAAGCGGGCCTGCTCGGCGGGGCTGCGGCGGGCGGCGGGCGCGGACGGGGTGCTGGGTCGGTCGGGCATGGCGCGCATGTTAGCGAGCCGGCGGCGCGCGCCGTTGAGGTATGGTCCGGCGGTGAACGCGATCGCCCGACCCATCCCCGCGCCCGCGGCCGCGCGTCCGGCCGCGGGCGTGCGCTTCGACCGCCTCGACGCCTGGCGCGGCGTGGCCATCGTCTGGATGGCCTGCTTCCACTTCTCGTTCGACCTCAACCTGCACGGCCTGCTGCGGCCGGCGCAGGCCTTCCTCGGCGACCCGTTCTGGATGACGCAGCGTGCGTGCATCGTCTCGATGTTCCTGCTCGGCGCGGGGGCGGGGCAGGCGGTGGCGGTGGACGCCGGGCAGGGCTGGCGCCGGTTCTGGCGCCGCTGGGCGCAGGTGGCGGGCTGCGCCCTCCTGGTCTCGCTCGCGACGATCCCCATGTTCCCCATGAGCTGGATCAGCTTCGGCGTGCTGCACGGCGTCGCCGTCATGCTGCTGCTGCTGCGCATGCTCGGCACGCGGCTGCCGCCGGCGCGGCTCGCCCGCTCGCCGCTCGCATGCGGCCTGCTGGCGGCCGTCGCGGTCGGCGCGTGGCTGCTGCCGCGGTTCGTGCAGTCGCCGCTGTTCGACACCCGGCTGACGAACTGGGTCGGCCTCGTGACGCGACTGCCGATCACGGAGGACTACGTGCCCGTCTTCCCCTGGCTCGCGATGGTGCTCGCGGGCTACCTCGCGCAGAGCCTGCTGCTCGTGCATGCGCGCGCGTTCGCGGCGGGGCCGGTGCCTGCGCTGGTGCGGCCGCTGGCCGTGCTGGGGCGCTGGTCGTTGAGCTTCTACATGCTGCACCAGCCGATCCTGCTAGGCTCGCTGCTCCTTTTCCTGAACCTGTCCCGCCATCCATGAGCAATCCCCGCGTCCTCTACGGCTTCCATGCGATCACCGTGCGCATGAAGACCGCGCCCGAGTCCATCCTCGAGCTGCACCTCGAGGCCGGCCGCCGCGACGCGCGCATGCGCTCGTTCGCGGAGCGCGCGCGCGAGCTGGGCATCCGCATCGTCGAGTCGGACCATGAGCGGCTCGCGAAGATGTCGGGCGGGCCGCGCCACCAGGGCGTGGTCGCGCGCGTCGAGGAAGTGAAGATGCCGCACTCGCTCGACGAGGTGGTCGAGAACATCGAGGGCCCGCCGCTGCTGCTGGTGCTGGACGGCGTGACCGACCCGCACAACCTCGGCGCCTGCCTGCGCGTGGCCGACGGCGCCGGCGCGCACGCGATCGTCGCGCCCAAGGACCACGCCGTCGGCGTCAACGCGACGGTCGCCAAGGTGGCCAGCGGTGCGGCCGAGACGGTGCCCTACCTCATGGTCACCAACCTCGCGCGCTCGCTGACCGAGCTGAAGGAGCACGACATCCGCATCGTCGGCACGAGCGAGGACGCCGAGGCCACGCTCTACGACCTCGACCTGACGCAGCCGACGGCGTTCGTGCTCGGCGCCGAGGGCGACGGCATGCGCCAGCTCACGCGCAAGACCTGCGACCAGCTGGTGCGCATCCCGATGGCGGGAGCGGTCGAGAGCCTGAACGTGTCGGTGGCGGCCGCCGTCTGCCTGTACGAGGCGCTGCGCCAGCGCAGGAAGGCCGCGGCCTGATCAGCCGACCAGCGCTCCGACCACGCCGCCCACCGCGATGAGCCACAGCGGGCTCAGCTTCGTGCGCAGCATCACCACGACGGTCGCGACGATCAGCACGTCCAGCCACGGGCTCGCGTAGGCCGGCTTGCCGAGGATCGCGCCGGTCGACAGCACGAGGCCGACGGTCACCGGCGCCATGCCGCTCACGAAGGCGCGCACGCCGCGCGTCTCGCGCCGCGCCTCGCCCCAGCGTGCGGCGAACAGGGCGAGCGTCGTCGAGGGCAGCAGGATGCCCAGCATCGTGACGCACATGCCCAGGAAGCCGGCGACGCCCCAGCCCAGCACCGCGACGAACAGCAGGTTCGGCCCGGGCGCGGCCTGCGCGATCGCGACCGAGGCGCTGAACTGCGCGTCGGTCATCCAGTGGTGCTGCTCGACGAGGTAGCGGTGCATCTCGGGCGCGGTGCTGATCGCGCCGCCGATGGACAGCAGCGACAGCAGCACGAACTGGCCGAACATCCCGGCCCAGTCGCCCGCGGCGAGCACCGGCGGCGCCGTCACGACGACCGGCGCCGTCACCGCGGGAGCCTCCGCCATGCCAGCGCGAACGCCGCGCCGCCGAGGACCGCCAGCGCCCAGATGAGCGGCACCCGCGCGACCGCGATCGCCAGCACCGTCGCGCCCGCGAACGCCCAGGCGAGGCCGGCGCCGAGCACGTTGCGCCTGAGCGCGGTGAGCAGCTTCAGGCCGGTCGACAGGATCAGCCCCGCGGCGACGGCGCCCATCCCGCGCAGCGCGCCGGCGACCACCGGGTCGCTCGCGAAGTGGAGGTAGACGAGCGTCAGCACGAGCACCACGCCCAGGGGCGCCGCCAGCATGCCGGCCAGCGCCGCGAGCCCGCCGCGCCAGCCGAACGCACGGTCGCCGAACATCAGCGACAGGTTGACGACGTTGGGCCCGGGCAGCACCTGGGCGACGGCCAGCATCTCGACGAACTGCTCGCGCGTGAGCCAGCGTTCGCGCTCGACGAGTTCGCGCTGCGCCACCGGCAGCACGCCGCCGAAGCCCTGCAGCGCCAGGCGCGTGAAGACGCGGAACAGCTCGCCGGTCGACTGCGGCGCCCGCGGGGACGGTTCGTCCAGGATCGACGCCGGGCCGCCGGCGGCCGGGGACGCCGCCGGTGGCGAGGGCGGGGCGGCGGGCGGCAGGTCGGGCGAGGTCATCGGCTGCAAGGCGCGGGGAACGTGGCGACAGCGTACTCCGGCGCGCGCCGGCAGGTATGTCTTATGTCTTATACAAGACTTGGCGACTCGGCCTTTCGCGAGGCTTGCGCGGCCCCGCGCCGGGCGTCAGCGCAGGACCTTCAGCGCCTCCGGATTGACGACGTTGGTCGGGTTGCCGTTGATGAAGTTGACGACGTTGTCGAACGCGGCGCCGAAGTACAGCTCGTAGCTCGCCTGCTCGACGTAGCCGATGTGCGGCGTGCATACCGCGTTCTCCAGCCGCAGCAGCGGGTGGCCGGCGAGGATGGGCTCGCTCTCGAAGACGTCGACCGCGGCCATGCCCGGCCGGCCGCGGTTCAGCGCGGCGACCAGCGCGTTCTCCTCGATCAGCTCGGCGCGCGAGGTGTTCACGAACAGGGCGGTCGGCTTCATCTGCAGCAGGTCGTTGAGCGTGACGGCGTGGCGCGTGGCGTCGCCCAGCTTCAGGTGCACGCTCAGCACGTCGGCGGTCTGGAACAGTTCCTCGCGCGAGCCGAGCGCGCGGTAGCCGTCGGCGATCGCGCGGGCGCGGGCGTCGTCGGAGCCCCACACCGCGACGTCCATCCCGAACGCATGCCCGTAGCCCGCCACCAGCTTGCCGATGCGGCCGTAGCCCCAGATGCCCAGCGTCTTGCCGCGCAGGATCATGCCGACCCCGAAGTTGGGCGGCATCGACGCCGCCTTCAGCCCCGACTGTTGCCACGCACCGTGCTTGAGGTTGGCGATGTACTGCGGCAGGCGCCGCATCGAGGCCATGATCAGCGCCCAGGTCAGCTCCGCCGGCGCGTACGGCGCGCCCACGCCCTCGGCGACGGCGATGCCCAGCTGCGTGCAGGCCGCGACGTCGATGTGCTCGCCGACGCGGCCGGTCTGGGCGATCAGCCGCAGCTTGGGCAGCTTTTCCAGCAACTGGCGCGGGAAGCGCGTGCGCTCGCGGATCAGCACCAGCACCTCGGCCTCGCGCAGCCGCACGGACAGCTGGCCGATGCCCTTGACGGTGTTGGTGAAGACCTTCGCGTTGAGCTCGCTGAGCTTGGCGGCGCATGGCAGCTTGCGCACCGCGTCCTGGTAGTCGTCGAGGATGATGATGTTCACGGCCGTCGATTATGACTGCCTGGGCTCGCTCCGCTCGCCGCCCCCGAGGGGCTCAATCGGCTCGCTCCGGGCGGCCGAGCGCTCGCCGATGGGCGGCGTTTCCCTTGACGGGTCGGTTCGCTTCGCTCCCGACTCCGTGGGCGGACATATGACGGCCCGGGCTCGCTCCGCTCGCCGCCCCCGAGGGGCTCAATCGGCTCGCTCCGGAGCGGCCGAGCGCTCGCCGATGGGCGGCGTTTCGCTTGACGATTCGGTTCGCTTCGCTCCCGATTCCGTGGGCGGCCGCTTGGACGACCAGGGGGCGAGGTTTCAGCGCCAGGCGGCGGCGGGTTGGGCGCTCATCCGGGCCGTGCGGAGGGCGGCGGGGAAGGTGGTGTCCAGCGTGCGGTAGAGCTCGGCGCGGAGCTTGCGCGTGTCCTCGCGGTCGTCCTCGCGCAGGGCGGCGAGCAGCGGGCCGCGCAGCAGCCACAGGTCGACCGGATCCTCCGCGGCGCGCACCTGCGCGCGCAGCCAGGCGCCCTTGCGGTGCTCGAGGTTCTCGACCGCGCGCAGGAACAGCCGCTTCATGCCGACGAAGGCGTGGCGGGCGGCGATGCGCGCGGTGCGGTCGGCCGGCAGGCCTGCATGCCCCGGGGCGTCGAACTGCGCGGCCAGGGCGTCGGCCTCGGCGACGAGGGCGGGGTCCAGCTCGGCAAGCCCGAGCGGGTCGTAGCGGCGGGGTTCAATGGACATCGGCGGCTTCCGGGGCGGGTTGGACGATGCGCTGGGCGCGCGTCGGGAAGTGCTGGTTCACGCGCGCGAGGCGGGCCTCGGCCTCGACCTGGCTCACGCGGCGGGCGATCATCGTGTAGAGCTCCGAGCGCAGGTGCCACAGCTCGCGCAGCGAGCGGGCATGCTGGGCGCGACGCAGCAGGTCCTCGGTGTCCGCATCGAGCAGCCCGACCATCGCCTCGACGAACTCGTGGCGGGCACGCTCCAGCGGCGTGCGCAGCGCGGGCACGGCCTCGAGGTCGTTGCCGACCAGCCAGCGCAGCGTCGCGTTCCACAGCGAGCCGCGGGGCGCGCAGAGGTCCGGCGGGCAGACGTTCATGCGCAGCGTCGTGGGCGCGACGGGCTTGCGGAGGATGCGGGCGAAGAGGGCGGTGCTCATGTGATGGATTTCGGCGCCAGGGCTCCGAAACATGAGCTGATTGTTAAAAAGTGCAGCAATTCGTAAGCGCGGAAAAGACCCGCGCTTCCCGCCAGTTCGCGCCCGTGCCGGCCGCCCGCGCAGCGTCGCCGCTGGCAGCACCGGGCAGGTTCAGCGCGCCGGCCCGGGCTGCGGCTGGCCGTTCCTGGCCCGGTCGATGGCGTCGCAGAGCTCGCGGGCGCCGTCGACGAAGCGCGGCCCGCTGCGCGCGATCAGGTCGCCGTCGATGCGCGCGAATTCCCCGTGTCGGGTGGCGCTCACCTGGGGGAAGTCCGCCCACCGGCCGGGCTTCGCGGGTTCCGACGGGCTGCCGCCGGTCACGACCAGCTCGGGGTCGCGCTGCACCGCGGCTTCCCAGCTCACGCTGGCGGTGAGCGTCGGCAGGTCGGCGAACACGTTGCGGCCGCCGCAGGCCGCGATCGCACTGGAGATGAGGTGTGCCCCGCTCAGCGTCATCAACGGCGCGTCCCACAGCTGGAAGAACACGCGCACGGGCCGCCGGCCGGCGTACTCGCGCTGCAGCGTCGTCCAGTCGGCCGCGATCGCCCGCGCCCGGGCATCGGCCACCTGCGCGGTGCCGGCCAGCGTGCCGAGGCGGCGCAGCGCCGACTCCAGCCCGCCGACGTCGCGGATCTCGATCTCCATGACCGGCCAGCCGAGCTCGCGCAGCTTGTCCTTGAAGCGCTGGGGCGTGCCGCTGCCCCAGGCCAGCACGAGGTCGGGCCGCAGCTTCGCGAGGGCCTCGTAGTCGACCGCGAACGCGTCCCCGACGACGGGCTTGGCGAGCGCCTCGCGCGGGTAGTCGCTGTAGCGGCCGACCGCGACCACCGCGTCGCCGGCGCCGGCCGCGTAGGCGAGCTCGGTGAGGTGCGGCGCGAGCGTGACGATACGGCGCGCGGGACGGTCGAGCCGGATCTCGTGGCCCGCGTCGTCGACGGCCGTCGGGCCCGCGGCGTGCGCCAGGCC
>DASVLN010000791.1:0-1661 GCA_036384855.1 Burkholderiaceae bacterium
CGCGGCCACCGTCCCGACGCCCATGCCCCTCACGACGTCCCAGCAACGCGCCCTGACCTGGCTGGCCCTGGCCGCCGCGGCCGCGCTGCTGCTGCGCGTCCTGGGGACGACGCTCACGCCGGTCGTGCTCGCGCTGGCGCTCGGCTACCTGGTCTGGCCCCTGGTCGTCGCCATCGAGCGCCGCGGCGCCCCGCGCGCGCTGGCGGCGGGCATCACGATCGTCGTCGCGATGGCCGCCGTCACCGTGCTGGTGATGCTGCTCGTGCCCATCGTCACGACGCTGCTGCCGATGCTCGAGGAGCAGTGGCCGGCGGCGCTGGACCGGTTCGACCGCATCGTCGCGCCCTGGCTGAAGGGCTGGGGCGTGCAGCTGGACACCTCCACGGTCAAGGACTGGCTGCTGAGCGGCAACGTCAACATGGAGGAATGGGGCGGCAAGCTGCTCGCCTCCGCGCGCGTGGGCGGCAGCTGGCTGCTGACCTTCGCCGGCGTCGCGGTGCTGGTGCCGGTGCTCGCGTTCTACCTGCTGGTCGACGTCGAGCGCGTCGGCGCCGGCGCCTGGAGCCTGGTGCCCCTGAAGTCGCGCCCGGGGCTCGCGGCCTTCCTCGCGGAATGCGACACGACCCTGCGCCAGTACCTGCGCGGCCAGCTGGCCGTGATGGGGGCGATGGCGCTGTTCTACCCGCTCGCGTTGACGGTGGCGGGGCTGAACCTCGCCTGGCCGATCGGCGTGTTCACCGGCCTGGCCGTCTTCATCCCCTACCTCGGCTACGGCACCGGCCTCGTGCTGGCGCTGATGACCGCGGCGATCCAGTTCGGCAGCTGGCAGGGGCCGCTGGGCGTCGCGGCGGCCTACGCGCTCGGGCAGGTGCTCGAGAGCTTCGTCCTGACCCCGCGCCTCGTGGGCGAGCGCATCGGGCTGTCGCCGCTGGCGGTGATCCTCGTCCTGCTGGCGTCCGGCGAGGTGTTCGGCTTCGCCGGCGTGCTGGTCGCGCTGCCGGCCAGCGCCGTCGGTGTCGTCGTGATGCGCCACCTCCTGGCGGCCTGGCGCGCGAGCGCGTTCTACCGCACATGAGCACGACGGCCCGGCCGCCCGCAGGGGCTCGCACCGCAGCTCGCACGACGGAGGTTCGCCGGTGCGGCAGCTGATCCTCGACCTCGCCTGGGCGCCGCTGCCGCCGTTCGCCGGCTTCTCCGCCTGCCTGTCGCCGCTGCGCCGCCCGGAACCGACGATGGCGCCGACGGACGCCAAGGCGTCCGCGCTGTACGCCAACACGGCGAGAGCGCTGCGCGAGGCGAAGGCGCGCGGCTTCGACAACGCCGTCCTGCTGGATGCGGCCGGCAACGTGGCGGAGTTCGCGACGTCGAACCTGTTCGTCGTGACGGCCGCCGGCGACGTCGTCACACCGGCACTGAACGGCACCTTCCTGGCCGGCATCACCCGCGCCCGCGTGATCGCGCTGCTGGCCGGGGCGGGCGTGACCGTCACCGAGCGCACGGTCAGGCCGGAAGAGCTGGACACGGCCCGCGAAATCTTCAGCACCGGCAACTACGGCAAGGTCACGCCGTGCACGCGCTACGAGTCGTGCGAACTGCCCGCGGGGCCGGTGGCCAAACAGGCGCGCGAACTGTACCTCGCCTACACCGAAACGACTTAAGTC
>DASVLN010000792.1:0-1845 GCA_036384855.1 Burkholderiaceae bacterium
CCTGGGGCGATGAGCCCGACGTCGGCCTCGACGCGCCCGCGGCCGCGGCGCCGACCTCGGGCGTCGCCCTGCCGCCGCCGCTGCCCGAGTTCGAGCGCACGGAGCTCGGCACCCGCTGGTACGAGCTGGTTTGCAAGTGCAACGAGGCCTCCAGCCTGGTCGCGCTGGTGCGCGAGCTCGCGATGCAGGCCGAGTTGATCCAGTGCGCGGCCGACGGCGACGGTGGGCAGACCTGGACGCTGCGCGTCGCGCGCGAGACGCTGCGCAACCCGACGCTGGTCGACAAGCTCGCGGCGGCGATGCGCGTCCACGTGGGCGCGGGGCTGAAGCTGGCGGTCGTCGCCGGCGAGGCGCAGGATTCGCCCACGAAGCGCGATGCCGCCGAGGCCGACCGTCGCCAGCGCGAGGCGATCGCGGCCGTGCAGTCCGACCCGACCGTGCGCGCGCTGCTCGCGCAGTTCCGCACGGCGCGCATCCTGCCCGGCTCGATCAAGCCGCTCTGATTTGAAGCTGGGGCGCCGCGCGCCCCGTCCCGACACACGAAGCCACGAAAGGCCCTTGCCATGATGAAGAACCAACTCGCCGGCCTGATGAAGCAGGCGCAGGCGATGCAGGACAACCTGAAGAAGGTGCAGGACGAGCTCGCCACGATCGAGGTGCAGGGCGAGTCCGGCGCCGGCCTGGTCAAGATCACGATGACCTGCAAGCACGACGTGCGCCGCGTGGCCATCGACCCGAGCCTGCTCGCGGACGACAAGGACATGCTGGAGGATCTCGTCGCCGCCGCATTCAACGACGCGCTGCGCCGCGCCGAGACCGTGAGCCAGGAGAAGATGTCCAAGGTCACCGCGGGCATGCCGCTGCCCCCCGGCATGAAGATGCCCTTCTGAGCGGCCGCATGAGCCTACGTCCGGCCGCTCCGAAGGTGGCTCGCATCGCAGTGCGCAGCGCGGGGCTCGCGCGGTGAGCGAGGCCCGCCTGGTCTCGCTCGTCGAGGCGCTGAAGGCGCTGCCCGGGGTCGGGCAGAAGTCGGCGCAGCGCATGGCCTTCCACCTGCTGCAGCATGACCGCGACGCGGCGCTGCGGCTGGCCACGGCGCTCGAAGCCGCCGTGCACGACATCCGCCACTGCGCGCGCTGCCACACCTTCACGGAGCACGAGCTGTGCGACGTCTGCGCCGACCCGGCGCGCGACGCGTCTCAGCTGTGCGTCGTCGAGACGCCGGCCGACCAGTCCGCCCTCGAGCGCACCGGCAGCTACCGGGGCCTGTACTTCGTGCTGATGGGGCGGTTGAGTCCGCTGGATGGCGTCGGCGTGCGCGACATCGGCGTCGCGCCGCTGCTGGAGCGCGTCGAGCGCGAACCCGTGGCCGAGGTCATCCTGGCCACCAGCTTCACGGCCGAGGGTGACGCCACGGCCCACGTCCTCGGCGAGGCCCTGAAGGCGCGCGGCCTCACCGTCTCCCGCCTGGCTCGAGGCGTGCCGGCGGGCAGCGAACTGGAGTACGTCGACCTGTCGACGATCGCGCACGCGCTGGCCGACCGGCGCTGATCAGGGGCCCGGCGGGTCGCGACGATCCGGCTGCGACGGTGGCGCTCCAACCCAGCCCGCCGTGCTGCGCCGCAGTCAGGTGGCTGCATCCGCCGCCGGCCCGGCCAACGAAAACGGCCGCACGCGGCGGCCGTCCGGACGAAGCGCAAGCGCCGTTCAGCGCTGCGCCACCTTCGACTTGCCCTTCTCGAGCCGCGGAGATGCCGCGCCGCCGGCGGTCGCCTTGGCGTGGGCGACGACGACGGCCTTGCCGCCGCGGTGCGGGGCCTTCGAGACGGCCACGCGCGGGCCGCT
>DASVLN010000793.1:0-11428 GCA_036384855.1 Burkholderiaceae bacterium
TGGCGCAGCTCGCCGACTTCGAGCCCGCCGCCTGGTGCGCGGCCGCGGCGCGATGGCTCCATGGCCGGCGCGCCGAGCTCGCCCCGGTCTTCGCCGCTCGCCGCGCGCTCGGGGCCGTCCGCGACGGTCACGGGGATCTCCACCTGTCCAACACCGTCGTGCTCGGCGACGACGTGACCGCCTTCGACTGCATCGAGTTCGACCCCGCGCTGCGGTGCATCGACGTCATCGCCGACATCGCGTTCATGACGATGGACCTGCACGCGCACGGGCGACCGGACCTGGCGCACCGCTTCCTCGACGCCTACCTGGCCGCGAGCGGCGACTACGAGGGACTCGCGCTGCTGCGCTTCCACGAGGCGGCGCGGGCCTGCGTTCGCGGCCTGGTGCAGCGCCTCGGGCCGCCCGCCGACCGCGCGGGCGCCCCGGACTACCTGGCGCTGGCGACGCGTCGCATGACCGAAGGCGACGCGCGGCCGAGGCTCGCGATCCTGTGCGGCCCGTCGGGCGCCGGCAAGTCGACGATCGCGGCCAGGCTGGTCGACCTGACCGGCGCCGTGCGCGTGCGATCGGACGTGGAGCGCAAGCGCCT
Source organism: Burkholderiaceae bacterium (assembly GCA_036384855.1). GTDB lineage: Bacteria > Pseudomonadota > Gammaproteobacteria > Burkholderiales > Burkholderiaceae_C > Scleromatobacter. Next base: position 593 of record DASVLN010000793.1, read on the forward strand.
GCACGCGACGCCCACAGCTGCCGAGGAGGATGCGTCCGCGCTCTATTCGCACGCGGCGACGGAGCGCACCTATGGGCGCCTTGCCGACTGCGCACGGGCGGTGATGCGCGCGGGCTTCGACGTCATCGTGGACGCCGCGTTCCTCGATCGGGCCCGGCGCGACGCGTTCGCGGCCCTGGCAGCGGAGCTGGGCGTCGCGTTCGTCGTGCTCTCGTTCGACGCGCCGCCGCAGGAGCTGGCACGCCGGGTCGCCCGCCGCGCCGCCGCCGGGGGCGACCCGTCGGACGCGGACGAGGCGGTGCTCGCCGGCCAGCTTCGATCGCGCGATCCGATCGCGCCGCGCGAGCGCGCCCGCACGATCCGGGTCGACACGACGCAGGCCGTCGACGTCGGGAGGCTTGCGGCAAGCTGGCATGCGCATCCGTCGTCGATCGCCGGTTGACGCAGCGCAACGGGTGCCGGCCGCGACGGGGCTGGAATGCGGGCAGGATTCGACGGAGGTTCGGTCATGCTCGACTTCTTCGCGAGACGGCTCTGGCGCGAGCGCACGCGGCATCGCCACCCGGCGCAGGGCGTCCTGCTGGCCGTCCTCCTCGCGGCCGTCTTCCCGGCGTCGGCGATCCCCGTCTTCAACCGCCAGACGGGGCAGAACTGCCAGGCGTGCCACGCGGGCGGGCAGTTCCCCGAGCTGACGCCCTACGGACGCCTGTTCAAGCTCACCGGCTACACGATCGGCGCGCGTCCGGCGGTGCCGCTCTCGGCGATGGCCGTCGCGAGCGTCTCCTCGGTGCGCGACACGCACAAGAGCGACGACCCGGCCGCCGACTTCCCGAAGAACGACGACCTGCTGTTCTCTTCGGCGAGCCTGTTCGCCGGCGGCCGCATCACCGACAACGTCGGCGCCTTCCTGCAATACACCTACGACCCGTACGCGAACCGGGACGATTCCGGCCGCTTCCACGGCCATGCGGCGGCGGACAACATGGACATCCGCTACGCCGACCGGTTCGTCGGGGCGCACGACCTCGTCGTCGGCGTCGATGTCAACAACAATCCCTCGGTGTCGGACCCGTGGAACACGGCCGCCGCGTGGATGCAGTACGTGCCGGTGCCCAGCCCGGGCAGCAGCCAGTTCATCGACGGCGCCACGCCGTATCCGGGCTACGCCGTCGGCGGCAACACCTCCGGCCTCACGGCCTACGCGTTCCTCGACGAGCGCCTCTACGTCGAGGCGGGCGCGTACCGCACGACCCGCGGCCCGTTCGCCTTCATGAAGCTGGGACAACCCACCGCGGCGCTCACGCGCCTGCAGGGCAACGCGCCCTACGTGCGCGCCGCGTACAACCTGCAATGGGGCGCCAGCGCGCTCGAGTTCGGGGCGTCGACCATGAGCTCGCGCATCTACGACGATCCTGCCAATCCCGGCGATCCCGCCACGCTGCATCGGTTCCGCGACGCCTCGCTCGACGCGCAGTACCAGTGGCTGCTCGACCCGCACGCGGCCACGGTGCAGCTCGTCCTCACCCGACAGCACCATCGCTACCCGGCCTTCCTCGCGGGGCAGGCGTCGCCGTTCGTGGATGCGCAGGGCAACCCGCTGGCGCCGAGCTCGCCGTCGGACACGCTCAGGCTCGTCCGGGCCAAGGCCGCGTACACCTGGCGCGCGACGTACGGGGCGAGCCTCTCCTATTTCGATCTCTCGGGAACGACGAACACGCTGAACCAGAGCTCGGGCTACGACCCGTCGACCGGGACGATCACGTCGTCGCCTTCGGCGCAGGCGCCGTCCACGCGCGTCAACGGCAACGCGTCGGGCAACCCGTCCACGGTGGGCGAGACGCTGGAAGCCTACTGGCTGCCGTGGCAGAACCTGCGCATCGGCCTGCAGTTCACGGCCTACCAGCGCTACAACGGCAGCGCGCGCAACTACGACGGCTTCGGGCGCAACGCGTCGGACAACGACTCGCTCTTCCTCTACGCGTGGCTCGCCTACTGACGGGAGAAGCAAGATGAACGCCCTCTGTTCGATCGTCGTGCTGTCGGCCGCCTGCCTGGCCGGTGGGTGCGCGCAACCCTCGCGCTCGCGCGCCCTCGGCGACGCGCGCGTGCCCGCGCAGGCGCTGGCGGAGCAGGTCTGCTCGAACTGCCACGGGCCGCGCGGCCTCGCGGTCTCGGACAACTTCCCCCACCTCGCCGCGCAGCAGCCCGAGTACCTCGAGGGCCAGCTGCGCAGCCTGCGCGAGCGGCATCGGCGCGACCCCGGCGGCTACGTCTACATGTGGGGCATCGCGCGCGGGCTGAGCGATGCGCAGATCACGGGACTCGCGGCCTACTACGCGGCGCAGCCCGCGCCGGTCGCGCGCCCCGCGGGGCTGGTCTTTCCGCGCGAAGGCGAGGCGCTGTTCAAGCTCGGCGCGCCGGACCGCGGCGTGCCCGCGTGTCGGACCTGCCATGGCGACAACGGGCAGGGCCAGGGCGCGTTCCCGCGGCTGGCGCACCAGCACGCGCCCTACGTCGTGCGCCAGCTCGAGATCCTGCGCGAAGGGGGCGACAACCGCCCGCTGGGCGCGGTCATGAACCCCGTGGCGCACGGCCTGAGCGACGACGACATCCGCGCCGTCGCCGCCTACATCGAAGGCATGTGAGGCCGCGCGGCGCCTAGAGCGACAGCGCCTCCGCCTCGACCGGCGCGACCGCCGGCGCCTGCGTGATGACGCAGTCCGTCGCCAGCACGAGGCCGGCGACCGAGGCCGCGTTCTGCAGCGCGAGCCGCGCGACCTTCACCGGGTCGATGACGCCCATGTCCAGGAGGTTGCCGTAGGCCCGCGTCAGGGCGTTCCAGCCGTAGGCGTGCGACTGCGCGTCCTCGATGCGCGCGACGACGGTCGCCGGGTCGCCGGCCGCGTTCTCCACGATGCAGCGCAAGGGCTCCTGCAGCGCGCGGTCGACGATGGCGATGGCCGCGCGCTGCTCGAGCGTCTCGGCCTGCAGCTCGTTCAGCACGCGCCGGCCCTGCAGCAGGGCCACGCCGCCGCCCGGGACGATGCCTTCCTCGATCGCGGCGCGCGTCGCGTGCAGGGCGTCCTCGACGCGCAGCTTGCGTTCCTTGAGCTCCAGCTCCGTGGTCGCGCCCACCTTGATGACGCAGACGCCGCCGGTCAGGCGCCCGATGCGCTGGTCGAGCGCGCGCTTCGCATGCGCATCCGCCGTCTCGTCGCGTTCGCGGCGCAGGGCCGCGACGCGCGCGGCCAGTCCCGGCGGATCGCCGCCGCTGCCGGCCAGGGTCGTCGAGTCCTTCTCGACCGTCACGCGGCGCACGCGGCCCAGCTGCTCAAGGGTGATCCGATCCATGCTGCGCCCGAGCTCGGCCGACACGAGCGTCGCCCCGGTGGCCAGCGCGATGTCGGCCAGCGCCGCCTTGCGCGCGTCGCCGAAGCCGGGGGCCTTCACGGCGCAGACCTTCAGGACCCCGCGGACGCCGTTGACCACCAGCGTGGCGACGACGTCCTCGTCGAAGTCGTCCGCGACCAGCAGCAGCGCCGCGCCCGCGCGCGCGACCTCCTCGAGGATCGGGACGATCGCCTGCGCCGAGGCCAGGCGATGGTCGCAGACGAGGATGCGCGCGTCGTCCAGGACCACGCGCTGGCGCGCCGTGTCGTTGACGAAGTAGGCCGAGACGTAGCCGCGGTCCAGGCGCATCCCGTCGACGACCTCGAGCGCGCTGGCGACGCCCGAGCCATCCTCGATCGAGATCGCACCCTCGCGACCCACGCGGTCGAACGCGCGCGCGACCAGGTCGCCGATGACATGGTCGTTGTTGGCCGAGATCGTCGCGACGTGCGAGACCTGCGCGCCGTCGGCACAGGCCTGCGCCTGCGCGGCGAGGCGGCCCGCGACGGCGTCGACGGCGCGGTCGAGGCCGCGCTTGAGCTCCATCGGGTTCATCCCCGCGGCGATGTGCTTCACGCCCTCGCGGATCATCGCGTGCGCGAGGACGGTGGCGGTGGTCGTGCCGTCGCCCGCGAGCTCGCTGGTGCGCGAGGCCGCGACGCGCAGCAGCTGCGCGCCCATGTCCTCGAAGCGGTCGGCGAGCTCGATCGAGCGCGCGACGACCACGCCCGAGTTGACCACCCGCGGGTGCCCGTCCGCGTCGTCGAGGATCACCGTGCGGCCGCGCGGTCCGAGGGTGACCTTGACGGCCTCGGCGAGCAGGTCGATGCCGCCCAGGAGGCGATGGCGCGCCCCGTCGCCGAACGCCAGCTGCTTGGGACTCATGGGAGGGCCTCGTCGAGTGGGATCTGCATCGACGGTAGGGCGGCGCGGGCGGCGCCGCGTTGAGTGCGCGCAATCGCGGCGGCGGGCGCCGGACGACGCCGGATTGCGTCCGCGCAAGTCGCCGGCGCATGGCGGATCCACCATGCGGGCGTCGCGCCAGGAAGGCGCTTCCATCCCCGCAGGAGACCCGAATGAACCCCGCCATTGCTTCTCGTCCGAACCTGGGCCGATCGGCCGCCGATTCGATCGCCGACCTCTTCCGCCGCGTCGCCCGGATGGCCGATGGCGCGTCGCCGGTCGGAGACGACATGCGCGTGGACATCAGCGAGACCGATCATGCGTATCTCGTCAAGGCCGAGCTGCCGGGCGTCGCCAAGGAGGACATCCGCATCCGCATCGACGGCAGCTACGTCTCGATCTCGACCACCGTCCGGCGCGAGACCGGCCGGGCACGCAAGCACGAGGAGGAGCGCGTTCTCCTGCACGAGACGCACGACGGCACCTGGTCGCGCGGGCTGTCGCTGCCGCACGAGCTGGCCGACGACGGCGCGCAGGCCAGCCTGGACAACGGCGTGCTGTCCCTGACGCTGCCCAAGCGCACGCCGGCGGCCGGCAAGGCCATCGCGATCAAGTGAGGCGGGCGCGCCGGCGGCAGCCGCCGGCGCGGACAAAGCCCGAGGATGCAGCCGCCGGTGCAGCGCATCGACGTCGGCGCCGTGGCGCTGGAGGCCGACCTGAGCCTGCCGGAGCGCGCGCGCGGGCTGGTCGTCTTCGCGCATGCGAGCGGCTCGGCGCGGCGCAGTCCCCGCAACCGCCTGTTCGCGCGCGCGTTGCAGCAACAGGGCCTCGCCACGCTGGTCTTCGACCTGCTGCTGCCGCAGGAGTCCACCGACCGGGGCAAGTCGTTCGACATCGAGTTGCTGAGCCGGCGCCTCGAGCAGGTCATCGCGTGGATCGACGGCCATCCGAAGTTGGCGATGCTGCCGCTGGCCTTGCTGGCGGCGGGGACGGGGGCCGCCGCGGCGCTGGTCGTCGCCGCGCGGCTGCCCCACCGGATCGGGGCGATCGTGTCGCGCGGAGGGCGTCCCGACCTCGCCGGGCCCGCATTGGCGCACGTGGGGGCGCCGACCCTGCTGATCGTCGCGGCGGATGACGTGCACGCGCTCGCGCAGAACCGCGAGGCGCTCGGGCAGCTCCATGCGCAGGCGCAGCTCAGCCTGGTCGGGCCGGGCGCGGACTCGTTCGAGGATCCCGGCGACCTCGACCGCGCGGCCGCGCTCGCGGCGCGCTGGCTGGTCGCGCACCTGCCGCCGGTGGGGCAGGTCGTCGGCCGCTGAAGCCGCGTCAGGCGGCGAAGTCGCGCGGCTTCACCAGCAGGACCGGCACGCCGGCGTGGCGCACGACGAGCTCCGCGTCGCTGCCCATCGCCAGGCGCTTCATCCCGCGGCGGCCGTGCGTGCCCATCACGATCAGCTCGCAGCGCTCCGCGGCCGCCTGCGCCACGACCACGTCGCACACCGGCCCGGCGCCGCCGTCGACGAGGCGCTGCTCGTTCGCGACGCCGGCCGCGGCGGCTTCCTTGGCGGACTTCTCGACGATCTCGCGCCCGGCGTGCTCGAGCATGTCCCAGACCTGCCTGTAGCTGAACGCGCCCGGGTCGCCGATCGGCATCGGCAGCTGCGTGACGACGTGCAGCAGCACGAGCGTCGACCCGTTCTGCCTGGCGATCGCGATGGCCTCCCGCAGGCCGCACTGCGACGGCTCGCTGCCGTCGATCGGGACGAGGATGCGCGAATACATGCTGGACTCCCGTGCCGATCGACGCGGCATCGGAAGCGGCGCGCGCACGGCAGGATCATTCTGTCGGCGCGGCGCGCGCGCCGCTTGCGCCGGCGCAATCGCCCGCGTGGAAGGCGGCCTCAGTCCAGCGACTTGCGAAAGCGCAGCACGGACGCCGACAGCAGCAGGGCGCCCAGCACGGCCAGCGCCGTGAACTCGGGCCACAGCACCTCCAGCCCGACGCCCTTGAGGAAGGTGCCGCGGATGATGACCAGGAAGTGCCGCAGCGGATCGACCAGCGTGAGCCACTGCAGCGGCTGCGGCATGCTCGCGATCGGGAAGCCGAAGCCCGAGAGGATGAACATCGGGTTGAGCACGAAGAAGTTGGACGCGAACGCCTGCTGCTGCGTCCGGCACACCGTGGAGATCAGCAGCCCGATGCCCAGGGCGCTGAGCAGGAACAGGGCGGTTCCGCCGGCCAGCAGCAGCGCGCTGCCGTTGAACGGCACGTGGAACCACAGCAGGCCGATCCCCGCGACGATCGCGACCTCCATCGCGCCGATCAGGAAGAACGGCAGCGTCTTGCCGAGGATGAACTCCACCGGCCGGATCGGCGTGACCAGCAGCTGCTCCAGGGTGCCGACCTCGCGCTCGCGCACGAGCGCGAAGGCGGTCAGGTTGACGATGGTGACCAGCACCAGCGAGCCGATGACGCCGGGGACGAAGAACCACCGGCTGTCGAGGTTGGGGTTGAACCAGAAGCGCTGCCCGAGCGGGAAGCGCACCCGCGGGGCGACCAGCGCCTGCCCGCTGGCCTGCAGCAGCGCGCCCGCCTGCGCTTCGCCGAACGACTGCGCGATCTGGCCGACGTAGCCGCCGGCGATGAGCGCGGTGTTGGAGTTGGTGCCGTCCAGGAGCACCTGGATCGGCGCGTCCCTGCCCGCGCGCAGCTCGCGCGAGAAGCCGGCCGGCACGACGATGCCCACGTGCACGTCGCTGCGCTGGATCGCCGCCTGCACGTCCTGCCGGGACGCGGCGATGGCGGTCACCTCGAACCGGCTGCTGTGGACGAACGCCGCGACGAGGGCGCGGCTTTCCGGGCTGCGATCCTGGTCGGCGACGATCGTCGAGACGTTGAACACCTCGAAGGTGGCGGCGTAGCCGAACAGCAGGATCTGGATCACCGGCGGCACGAGCAGCCGGAAGCGCGCCGACCGGTCGCGCCGCAGCTGCAGGAATTCCTTGATCAGGAGCTGGAGGATGCGTTGAAGCATGGCGCCTCAATCGAGGGTCTTGCGAAACGAGCGCGCCGCCAGCGCGATCACCACGGCGGCGTACAGCGCGAGGCAGGCGATCGGCACCGCGAGTTCCGCCGCGCCCGAGCCCTTGAGGAAGATGGACTTCACGATCGTGACGTAGTAGCGCGCGCTCACGAGGCTCGTGACGGCCTGTACCGCGCGCGGCATCTGGTCGATCGGGAACGTGAAGCCCGACAGCAGCGTCGTGGGCAGCATCGTCAGCACGAGCGCGACCTGGCTCGCGCCGACCTGGCTGCGGATGCGCACCGAGACGAGGTAGCCGATGGACAGCACCACGGCCAGGTAGAGGCCCGTGGTTCCGACGAGCGTCGCCAGGGCGCCGCGGAACGGGACGCCGAACCATCCGACCGCCACCGCGACGCAGATCGCGGCGTCGAGCATGCCGATCGCGAAGTAGGGCACCAGCTTGCCGACCATCAGCTCGAGCGGCGACACCGGCGTCGAGACGAGCAGCTCCATCGTGCCGCGCTCCCACTCGCGGGCGATCGTCAGCGAGCTGAGCTGCGAGCCGATGACGGCCATGACCAGCGCGACGACGCCGGGAATGATGAAATGGCTGCTCTCGAGGTCCTCGTTGAACCACACGCGCGGCCTCGCCTGCAGCGGGATCGCGGCGTGCGTCGGCAGCCCGTGGCGCTGCAGCGCCTGCAGCTGCAGGGCGGCGGCATGCGCGTCGACGACGCTGCGCGCGTAGCCCGCCGCGATGGTGGCGGTGTTGGAATCCGTGCCGTCGACCAGCAGCTGCAGGGTCGTCGCGTGCTCGCCGTCCAGCTTCGCCGACAGCCGCGGAGGCAGCACCAGGGCGAGCCGGCAGGTGCCGTCGTCGATGCGACGCGTCGCCGAGGCCACGGTGTGGTCGACCGCGCGCAGGGCGAAGTAGCGCGACGCCGCGAAGCGTTCGACGAGCTCGCGCGCGCGCTGGCTGCCGTCCTCGTCCACCACGCACAGCGGGATGTCGCTGACGTCGAGCTTGACGCCGTACCCGAGCAGGAACATCTGCATCAGCGGCAGCAGCAGCGCGATCATCAGGCTGCGCGAGTCGCGCACCACCTGCAGCCACTCCTTGCGGGCGACGGCGATCATCCGGCGCCGGTTCATGCCGCGCTCCCGGCGGGCGCGGGCGTGCGCGACGCCTGCACCAGGTGGACGAACATGTCCTCCATCGACGGCTCGATCGGGCGCAGCCGCGCGTCCGCGAGGCCGGCCGAGCGCAACGCCGCCAGCAAGGTCGCGCCGGCGCCGGCGTGCAGGGCGGTGACGTGCACGGTGTTGCCGAACACCGCCGCGTCGCGCATGCCCTCGACCGTCGTCGCGATGTCGAGCGCGCGCGCCGTGTCGCCGCAGGAGATCTCCATCACCGTGCCCCCGGCCGCGCGCTGCTTGAGCTCGTGCGGGGCGCCCAGCGCGATCAGGCGGCCGGCGGCGAGCAGGGCGACGCGCGTGCAGTATTCGGCCTCGTCCATGTAGTGCGTGGAGACGAGGATGCTCACGCCGTCCGACGCGAGGTCGTGGATGAGGCCCCAGAAGCGCCGCCGCGAGCCGGGATCGACGCCGGAGGTCGGCTCGTCCAGGAACAGGACCTGCGGCCGGTGCAGGATCGCGCATCCGAGGGCGAGCCGTTGCTTCCAGCCGCCGGCCAGCATGCCGGCGGGCACGTCCTCCCGCCCGTCGAGCCCGGCCATGGCGACGGCCGCGCGCGTGCGTTCGACGATGTCCTTCGCCGAGACGCCGTACACCCGGCCGAAGAAGCGCAGGTTCTCCGCGACGCTGAGGTCGTCGTAGAGCGAGAAGCGCTGGGACATGTAGCCGATGCGCTGGCGCACGGCCTCCGGATCGCGCGCCACGTCGATGCCCACCACGTGCGCACTGCCGCTGCCGGGCCGCAGCAGGCCGCAGAGGATGCGGATGAGCGTGGACTTGCCCGCGCCGTTGGGGCCAAGGAAGCCCATGACCTCGCCGCGCCCCACGTCGAAGCTGACGTCCGCCAGCGCCTCGAAGTCGCCGAAGCGCTTGCCCAGCCGCTGCACGACGATCGCGGGGCCGGAGCCTGGCGCCGCCGTCATGGGGCCGCGGGCGCCCGGTCGAGGAGCGCGACGAACAGGTCTTCGATGCTCGGCTCGACGGGCGCGATGTCGCCGGCGCGCACGCCCGCGGGAGCAAGCGCGGCCGCGAGTTGCGGGCGCCGCAGCGCCGCGTCGTCGACGTGCAGGTTCACGCCGTCGCCCACGGGCAGCACCCCGATCACGCCCTCGCACGCGCGTGCCAGCACGGCGACCGCGCGCGGGCCGGCGGTCGCCACGCGCAGGATGGCGCCGGGCAGCAGCGTCTTGAGGTGCGCCGGCGTGCCCGCATGCATGACGACGCCGTCATGGAGCAGGGCGAGGCGGTCGCAGCGCTCGGCCTCGTCGAGGTAGGCGGTCGAGAGCACCATCGCGACGCCCTCCGCGCGCAGGCCGTAGAGGATCTGCCAGAACTCGCGGCGCGACACCGGGTCGACGCCCGTCGTCGGCTCGTCCAGCAGCAGCACGCGCGGCGCGTGCACGAGCGCGCAGGTCAGTCCGAGCTTCTGCTTCATCCCGCCGGACAGCTGGCCGGCCAGGCGCGAGCGGAACGGCGTCATCGCGGAGGCGGCGAGCAGGCGCGCCGCGCGCTCGCGGCGGACCGCGTCCGGCACCCCGAAGAGGTCGGCGAAGAAGCGGATGTTCTCGTCGACGGTCAGGTCCTCGTACAGCGCGAAGCGTTGCGGCATGTAGCTCACGCGATGGCGTGCCTGCTCCGGCTGCGCGACGACGTCCACCCCGTCGATGACGATGCGCCCCGCGTCCGGCCGCATCACGCCCGCGAGCATGCGCATCGTCGTCGTCTTGCCCGCGCCGTCGGGGCCGACCAGTCCGAAGATCTCGCCGCGCGCCACCTGGAGGTCGAGCGACGCGACGGCCTGCGTCCGGCCGAAGCGCCGCGCCAGCCCCTGCGCCTGCACGGCCGGCTCCGCCACGCCAGGCGTCGTCATGGCGCCGCCGCCGCGAGCCTGACGTCCACCGGCATGCCCGGCAGGAACGCATGGCCGCGATTGTCGATGTCGACCTTGACGCGATACACGAGCGTCACGCGCTCGGCATGCGTCTCGACGCTCTTGGGAGTGAACTCGGCCTCGGAGGCGACGAAGGACAGGCGCCCGTCGACCCGGCCGTCGCGCGGCGCGTCGCTCGTCACGACGACGCGCTGCCCGAGGCGGACGCGCAGGCGGTCCGTCTCGTTGATGTACGCGCGCACCCAGACGTGGTCGAGGTCGGCGAGCGTGACGACGGGCGTGCCCGGCGCCACGACTTCGCCGAGCTCGGCCTGCCGCGCCGTGATCACGCCGTCGAAGGGCGCGACGAGGGTCGCGTTGCCGGCCTGGATGCGCGCGAGGCGGGCCGCTTCGCGCGCGCCGCGGCCGCTGGCCTCGAAGGTCGCGATGTTG
>DASVLN010000794.1:0-2142 GCA_036384855.1 Burkholderiaceae bacterium
CGTCGCTGATCGTTCCGCCCTCGACGCCCGCGTCGTCTCGCCCGGCGTCCACTCGGGACGAGCCAATGTTCCCGATTCGCGCGAGGACCTTGGCGTCGCGAGCGGGCGGTCGCTCGCGTTCGGCGCGCGTGTCCTCGGTTCCGGTGAGCGAATCCTCGCTGCGCGCGGCCTCGTTGTCGCCCGAAGCGAGCGATTTCCCGCTCCCGGAGAGCTCGTCCGCGTATCGAGCGAGCGATTCCCCACTCCGGGCGTGTGCGTCCCCGGTTCAAGCGAGCGATTCCGCGCTTCGGGCGAGTTCGTCCGCAGTGCGAGCGAGCGATTCCTCGCTCCGGACGAGCGCGTCCCCGGTTCAAGCGAGCGATTGCTCGCTTCCGGCGAGTTCGTCCGCAGTGCGAGCGAGCGATTCCTCGCCAGGAGCGACGACCGCCTCGTCCAATCCGTCGACGTCCTCGCTTTTTCCGAGGACGCCGACGCTTTTCGCGAGCGTCTCCGCGCGTTTTCCGGGGATGTCCTCGCCGTGACCGGGGCGGCGGGCATCCGGCGATCCGCGGGCCGCGTGCACGATGGCAGTGGCCTCGTCCCGAGGGAAACACGGCAGCCCCGCATCGACGGCCGGCTGCTATAACCCCGCGCAGCCCTCCCTCCGGGAGACGGCGACGGGCCCGCCGCGGCCCGTCATGCCGCCGGCCAACGAGGATCCGAGATGACCGAGCCCTCCGTCCCCTTCGCCATCGACCCCGACATCACCCGCGCGCACACGCTGCCCTCGTCCTTCTATCTCGACCCCGCGACGTACGCGCTTGCCAGGGAACGCGTCTTCGCCCGCAGCTGGCAGTGGCTCGGCGACACGACGGACGTCACCGAGCCCGGCTCGCTGTCGCCGCGCGAGATGCTGCCGGGATGCCTGGACGAGCCGCTGCTGCTCGCGCGCGACCTGGGCGGCGAGCTGCGCTGCCTGTCCAACGTCTGCACCCATCGCGGCAACCTGCTGGTGGAGGCGCCGTGCCGCGGGCAGCAGCAGATCCGCTGCGGGTACCACTCGCGGCGCTTCGACCTCGCGGGGCGGATGACCTTCATGCCGGCCTTCGAGACGGCGTGCGATTTCCCGTCGGCCGCCGACCACCTGCCGCAGGTCGCGTTCGGCACGCTCGGGACGCAGGCGTTCGCGGCCATCGCCCCCGTCGCGCCGCTGGACGCCTTCCTCGGCGACCTGCGCGCCCGCCTCGGCTGGCTGCCGCTGGACGAGTTCCGGCACGACCCGTCGCGCGACCGCGCGTTCGACGTCGCGGCGCACTGGGCGCTGTACGTCGAGAACTACCTCGAGGGGCTGCACATTCCCTTCATCCACCCGGCGCTGAACCAGGTGCTGTCCTTCGACGGCTACGCCTACGAGCTGCAGCGCTACGCCAACCTGCAGTTCGCGCGGGCGCGCGACGGCGAGGCGGCGTTCGAGCTGCCGGCATCGTCGCCCGACCACGGCGAGCGGGTCGCGGCCTACTACTACTGGATCTTCCCGAACCTGATGCTCAACTTCTACCCGTGGGGGCTGTCGGTGAACGTCGTCGAGCCGCGCGGGATCGACCGCACGCGGGTGCTGTTCCGCAGCTACGTGTGGGATGCGGCGAAGCTGGGCGACGGCGCGGGCGCCGACCTCGACCAGGTCGAGCGGGAGGACGAGGCGGTCGTGCAGCAGGTGCAGCGCGGCGTGCGCTCGCGGCTGTACGACCGTGGGCGCTATTCGCCGACCAAGGAACAGGGCGTGCACCAGTTCCACCGGCTGCTGCAGGAGTTCCTGGCCGGGGAGTGAACGGCCGCGGGCCGACTCAGTTGCAGGCCGCCTGCACCTCCTGGCGCCGCGCGGCCGTGTTGGCGGCGCGATCCCGGTCCTCGATGTAGTGGCGCTCGCCGTTGGTGTCGCGGGTGAAGATGGGCATCTCCGCCTTGGCGACCTCCAGCTGCTGCTTGGCGTGCTCGCAGCGCTCGCGCTTGTTGAAGGCCTGCAGGCGCTGGGACTCCTTCTCGAGCGCGTCGAGATCGCGCGCGATGCGCTCGTCGCGTCCGCCGGGCAGCGGACGATAGCCGCCCGGCAGGGGAGTCGAGCCGCCGATGCCGGTCGGCGACGTGACGGCGGGCGGCAGGTCG
>DASVLN010000795.1:0-4927 GCA_036384855.1 Burkholderiaceae bacterium
CGTGCGCCGCATCGGCGCGAGCAGGCGCGCCTGGCGCTCGACGTGCGGCGCCGCGGTCAGGTGCAGCGTGCTGCCCTTGGTGCACAGGCGGCCGAAGTTGGCGGGATGCTCGGGATCGCCGCGCACGTCGACGATGCGCGCGCCCTCGCTGCGAATCACGACGCCGCAACCCGTGCCGCAGTACGGGCAGGTCGAGCGCGTCTCGCGCGCGCCGGCGGCGACCAGGGGCGGCAGCGCCATCGTTCGCGTTCGCGTCAGCGGGCCGCGGCGATGGCGATCACGCGCCGCGCGTCGCAGAGGTCTTCCGACGCGTGCGCCTGCTCGCCGGTCGCGTGATGGGCGAGCTCGTCGGCCAGCAGCGCGACCGCGCCGTCCTCGACCCGCACGCGGAAGGTCGGCGTGCAGCCGACGTCCGGCAGCCGCGCCGTGCCGTCGGCCAGCCCGATCGCCCAGTTGTGCAGCGGACACGCCACGTGCTCGCCGAACACGATGCCCTGGCTCAGCGGCCCGCCCTTGTGCGGGCAGCGATCGAGCAGCGCGAACACGCGGTCGTCGGCGGTGCGGAAGACCGCGACCTCGCCGCCGTGCGCGCGCCGCACGCGGCGGGCGCCCTGCACGGGGATGTCGTCGAGGCGGCAGATCGTTTTCCAGTCGCTCATGGTCATGTCTCCTCACACCGCCAGGATCGGGATGAACTGCCGCGTGTCGACCGCGGCCTTCTCGTGCTCGAACCACGGATCGGGCTCGCCGTCGAGCGCGGACTGCAGGCGCGCCCACAGCGCCTGGCGGTTGGCCGCGTCGTCGAGCACGCGCTGCTTGATGCCGTCCAGGCCGACGCGCGCGATCCAGTGCACGGTGCGCTCGAGGTACCAGCCCTCCTCGCGATAGAGCTGCAGGAACGCGCCCGCGGTCTCCATCACCTCCTCGGCGGTGCGCACCTTGCAGAAGAAGTGCCCGGCCTCGGTCTTGATGCCGCCGTTGCCGCCGACGTAGATCTCCCAGCCGGAGTCCACGCCGATCACGCCCACGTCCTTGATGCCCGACTCGGCGCAGTTGCGCGGGCAGCCCGAGACCGCGAGCTTGACCTTGTGCGGCGCGACCATGCGCCACAGCCCGCGCTCGAGGTCCTTGCCCATCTGCGTCGAGTCCTGCGTGCCGAAGCGGCACCACTCGCTGCCGACGCAGGTCTTGACGGTGCGCAGCGCCTTCGCGTACGCGTGCCCCGAGGGCATGCCGAGGTCGCTCCAGACGCCCTGCAGGTCCTCCTTCTTCACGCCCAGCAGGTCGATGCGCTGGCCGCCCGTCACCTTGACCGTCGGGATGCGGTACTTGTCGACCACGTCGGCGATGCGGCGCAACTCCGCCGCGCTCGTCTCGCCGCCCCACATGCGCGGGATCACCGAGTAGGTGCCGTCCTTCTGGATGTTGGCGTGCGAGCGCTCGTTGATGAAGCGGCTCTGCGGGTCGTCCTTCGCCTCCTTGGGCCAGGTGCTCACGAGGTAGTAGTTCAGCGCCGGGCGGCAGGACGGACAGCCGTCGGGCGTGCGCCACGACAGCGCGCGCTGGGTGTCGGCGATCGTCGTCAGGTGCAGCTTGCGGATCGCCTCGCGCACGTCGCCGTGCGAGTGCTCGGTGCAGCCGCACATCGCCTTCTTCTTCGGCGCGGCGGAGTAGTCGCCGCCCGCGGTCGCCATGATCAGCTGCTCGACGAGGCCCGTGCACGAGCCGCACGACGCGCTCGCCTTCGTGTGCTTGCGCACGTCGTCGAGCGTGAACAGGCCCTGCTCCTTGATCGCCTTGCAGATCGCGCCCTTGCTGACGCCGTTGCAGCCGCAGACCTCGTCGGCGTCGGCCATCGCGGCGGCCTTGTTCTGGCCCTGGTGGCCGGCGTCGCCGAGGCTGGACTCGCCGAACATCAGGCGGTCGCGGATGTCGGCCACCGGCCGGCCCTCGCGCAGCAGCTTGAAGTACCAGCTGCCGTCGACCGTGTCGCCGTACAGGCAGGCGCCGACCAGCTTGTCGTCCTTGAGCACCAGCTTCTTGTAGACGCCGCCCTGCGGGTCGGACAGCACGATCTCGTCGCAGCCTTCGCCGCCCATGAAGTCGCCGGCCGAGAACAGGTCGATGCCGGTGACCTTCAGCTTGGTCGAGACCTGGCTGCCGAGGTAGCGGCCGATGCCGAACTCGGCCAGGTGCGTCGCGCAGACCTTGGCCTGCTCGAACAGCGGCGCGACCAGCCCGTAGGCGACGCCGCGGTGCGCCGCGCACTCGCCCACGGCGTAGACGCGCGCGTCGGTGACGGTCTGCAGCGTGTCGCTGACGGCGATGCCGCGGTTCACGTGCAGGCCGGCGCGCTCGGCCAGCGCCGTGTTGGGGCGGATGCCCGCGGCCATCACGACGAGCTCGGCGGGCACCTCCGTGCCGTCCTTGAAGCGCACCGCTCGAACCCGTTCCTCGCGGCCGGCACCGTCGCCCAGCAGCGCCTCGGTGTGCGCGCCGATGCGGAAGTCCAGGCCGCGCTCGACGAGCGACTTGCGCAGCAGGCCGCCCGCGACGTCGTCGAGCTGGCGCTCCATCAGCCAGGGCGCGATGTGCACCACGGTGACCTGCATGCCGCGCAGCATCAGGCCGTTGGCCGCCTCCAGCCCGAGCAGGCCGCCGCCGATCACGACCGCATGCCGGTACCTGGTCGCGGCGTCGATCATGGCCTCGGTATCGGCGATGTCGCGGTAGCCGATCACGCCCGCGAGATCCTTGCCCGGCACCGGCAGGATGAAGGGCGTCGAGCCGGTGGCGATCAGCAGCCGGTCGTAGGCGGCCTCGGTGCCGTCGGCGGCGCGCACGACTCGGCGGCGCCGGTCGATCTCCGTCACCGCCTTGCCCAGGTGCAGCGTGATGCCGTTGTCCGCGTACCAGGCGAGCGGGTTGAGCACGATCTCCGCGACCGTCTGCTCGCCCGCGAGCACCGGCGACAGCAGGATGCGGTTGTAGTTCGGATGCGGCTCGGCGCCGAAGACGGTGATGTCGTACAGGCCGGGCGCGATCCTGAGCAGCTCCTCGAGCGTGCGCACGCCGGCCATGCCGTTGCCGATCATCACGAGCTTCATCTTCTTCATGGCGGGATCTCTTCCGAGGTGGATGCGGGGATCGGGTTCAGGAGCGCGCCGCCGACAGCGCGCGGCCGCCCGCGCCGACCCAGCTGGTCGTCCAGCGGCCCTGCAGCGCGCGCAGCAGCACGAGCGTCGACAGCGCGAACAGCGCGAAGAACGCGAAGCCCCACGCGAAGCTGCCGCCGAACTGGCGCGCCAGCCCCATGGCGTTGGGCACCAGGCCCCCGCCCAGCGCGCCGAGCTCGCCGATCATCGAGCCGGCGACGGCGGTCGTGAGCGGCCAGCGCAGCGGCACCAGCTGGTAGACCGCGCCGTTGCCTGCGCCCAGCGCCGCGAAGCACACGACCAGCAGCACGGTCGTCAGCGCGAGCGAGTTCGTGGCCAGGCCGCACGCGGCGAGGCCCACCGCGACGGTCGCCAGCACGGCCGTCAGGGCGTTGACGCCGCCGAAGCGATCCGACAGCCAGCCGCCCGCCACGCGCGTCGCCGCGCCGACGAAGGCGACGATCGTCGTGAGCTGGCCGGCCTGCACCTTGCCGACGCCGAACTGGTCGTGGTAATACGAAGGCAGGAAGCTCACGAAGCCGATGAAGCCGCCGAAGGTCACCGCGTAGATCAGGCTGAAGGCCCAGCCGTCGCGTTCGACGAGGCAGGCGAGCTGCGCGCGCAGGCCGGCGTGCGGGTCGACGTCCTGCGGCTCGCGGGCGAGGAAGATCACCGCGGCCATCGGGATCGCCATCGCGCACGCGGCCACGGCGTAGACCGTCTGCCAGCCGAGCCACTGGGCGAGCGGTGGCGCGATCAGCACGGCCACGGCGGTGCCCACGTTGCCCGCGCCGACGATGCCCATCGCGAGGCCCTTGTGCTTCGCGGGAAACGAGCCCGAGCCCAGCGACATCGCGACGCCGAAGCTCGCGCCCGCGACGCCCAGCAGCACGCCCATCGCCAGCAGCGCGGAAAAGCTCTGCACGAAGAAGAAGCCCAGCAGCATCGCCAACGAGATCAGGCTCATCTCGACCAGCGTCGCGCGCTTGCGGCCGATGTATTGCGACAGCACGCCCAGCGGGAAGCGGAACAGCGCGCCCGCGACGATGGGCACCGACAGCATCAGGCCCTTCTGCGCCGGGCCCAGGTGGAAGGTCTCGCTGATGAACGGCGCCATCGCCCCGTTCAGCACCCAGGTGCAGCACGAGAAGCCGAAGTACAGGAAGGCGGCGAGCAGCGTCGGCGCGTGGCCGGTGCGGAGGAAGGCGCTGAAGCGGGTCATGGGCGGTTCCGTGGCGTGGGGTGGCAGGGACGATGCGGCGGCGCGCGCAGGGCGCGCACGGGCATCGGGCGAGGGGAGGCGTGGGCCGGCGGCGCGTCGGACGCGGCGCGTGCGGCGGGAGGAACCCGGCGATCGCGGATCGAGGTCGGCACCGGGGGTGCCGTTCACCGGGGCGGTGCGTCGTTGCACCGCGTGCCGACCTTCACGCAAGCTCCGTGCCGGATCGGCGGCATGGTCCGTGCAAGCGTCCCCGGCGACGGCGCCGGCGCGCGCCGCCCTCCTCGTGACGACGATGCCCTCCGCCCTGATCCTCGACCTCGCCGGGCCCGCCTTCGACGACTGGCGCGCCGCGCTGGCCGGCGCCGGCCTGCACCGCGGCGCGACATCGGCGGGCCACGAATTGGTGCAGCGCACCATCGCGGAGAACGGCGTGGACGAGCTCGTCTGCCTTGCCGAGGACGCCGGCGCGGCACTCGAGCGGGCGCTGGCGCCCTGGGGCGGCGCGCCGCCCTGCCCGGTGACCGCCGTGCTGGCGACGCCGCCGGACGAG
>DASVLN010000796.1:0-2066 GCA_036384855.1 Burkholderiaceae bacterium
AGGCCGCCGCGACGCCCGCCGCGCCGTCGCTTCCGCTGCTCGTCGGCGCGGGCGGCGGGGGCACCAGCTACTCGGTGCCGATCCAGACGCTGCTGTTTTTCACCGCGCTGTCCTTCCTGCCCGCGGTGCTGCTGATGATGACCGGCTTCACGCGCATCGTGATCGTGCTGTCGCTGTTCCGCCAGGCGATCGGCACCCAGGCCGCGCCGCCGAACCAGGTCATCGTCGGGATGTCGCTGTTCCTCACGTTCTTCGTGATGTCGCCGACCATCGACAAGGTCTACACCGACGCGTGGCAGCCCTACCAGGCCAACCAGATCAGCTTCACCGAGGCGCTCGACCGCGGCCAGGTGCCGGTGCGCTCGTTCATGCTCAAGCAGACGCGGCAGTCGGACGTGGAGCTGTTCGCCAAGCTCGCGAAGCTGCCCGCGTCGGTCAAGGGCGAGCAGGTGCCGTTCAAGGTGCTGGTGCCGGCCTTCGTCGCGAGCGAGCTCAAGAGCGCGTTCCAGATCGGCTTCCTGATCTTCATCCCGTTCCTCATCATCGACATGATCGTCGCCAGCGTGCTGATGTCGCTGGGCATGATGATGCTGTCGCCGGTGCTGGTGGCGCTGCCGTTCAAGCTCATGCTGTTCGTCCTGGCCGACGGCTGGAACCTGCTGCTGGGATCACTCGCGGCGAGCTTCGTGACCTGAAACACCGCGCTTTTCGAGGCCTCGCGATCGCGGGGTCCCGATAACGTGTGGCCATCGTCACCCGCCCACCGTTCCCGCATCCATGGACGCCGCCCAAGTCTTCACCGTCGGCCAGCAGGCCCTGTTCACCATGCTCACCGTCGCCGCGCCCGTGCTGGGCGTCGTGCTGGTCGTGGGCATCCTCGTCAGCGTGTTCCAGGCGGCGACGCAGATCAACGAGGCGACGCTGACCTTCGTGCCCAAGCTGCTGGCCGCCGTCGCCGTGATGGGCCTGGCGGGGCCGTGGATGCTGACCTCGCTGGTCGAGTACCTCCGCAGCGTCCTGCTGTCCCTGCCGCAAGCGACCAGTTGAAGGAAGCGGCGGCCCGCCGCGCCGCTTAACATGCCGCCATGCTGACGCTGAACGAAGCCCAGATCATGGCCTGGCTCGCGCCGGTGCTGTGGCCGTTCCTGCGCGTGCTGGCGCTGTTCACGGCGATGCCCGTGCTCGGCCAGCGCAACGTGCCGGCGCGCGTCCGCATCGCGCTGTCGTTCTTCATCGCGCTGGGCGTCGCCGGCACCGCGCCCGCGGGACCGAGCGTCGCGCTGGACTCGCCCGCCGCCGTCATGCTCGTCGTCCAGCAGGTGCTGATCGGCGTCGCCCTCGGCTTCGCGGTGCGCGTCATCTTCACGGCCATCGAGTTCGCCGGCGAGATCGTGGGCCTGCAGATGGGCCTGAACTTCGCGGGCTTCTTCGATCCCGCGACCTCGCAGCAGGCGACCGCGACCAGCAGCTTCTTCTCGACGATGGTGGGCTTCCTGTTCATCGCGATGAACGGCCACCTGCTCGTGATCGAGGCGGTCGTGCAGAGCCTCACCGCGTTCCCGGTCTCGGCCGAGCCCTTCGCCTTCCTGCACGCGGTGCGGCCCGAGACCTGGGGCGCCGAGATCTTCCGCCTCGGGCTGTGGATCGCGCTGCCGCTGATCGCGATGCTGCTGTTCGTCAACATGATGATGGGCATCATCGCGCGCGTGGCGCCGCAGATCAGCATCTTCTCGGTCGGCTTCCCGGTCACGCTCGCCGTGGGCCTCGTGGGCATCATGTTCACGCTGCCGCTGCTGCAGGGGCCGTTCACGGCGGCGCTCGAGCAGATGCTCATGCTGTTCCGCTGAGTACACTGCCGGGCTCCGCAGCCCGTCTGCCGCGCCGCAGGCCCGAAGCGATGCCCCACGCCGGATCGCGCCCCACCGCCCTCATCGACTTCCGCTCGCCCGACGACGGCGGCGCGCCGCTGCGACTCGCGTTCGGCGCGCCGCGCGAGCGCCTGCGCGCACTGACGCTGGACGAGGTCGTGCCGGTGCTCGCGCGCGTCGACGCCCTCGCGTGCGCCG
>DASVLN010000797.1:0-1665 GCA_036384855.1 Burkholderiaceae bacterium
CCCCCAGCCGCGCCGGCCGGCGCCGTCCTTGCCGCCGCGTGGCTCGCCCATCGTTCAGGCCCCGGTCACGGCGCGGACGTGTTGGACGTCGACACCGTCCACCCCATCCGCTCGTGGCCGTACTGGTTCCAGATCGGGTTCTTGCCGTTCGAGAACGAGGTGTAGCGCGGCGCGCCGGAGCCCGTGGTGCCGCCGAACAGGCCCGCGGTCACCGTGCCGCCCGTGTACGTCGGGTGGGTATCGTCCGACTGGATGTAGTCGTAGCTCGAGCTCGCCGAGACGAAGTGCGTGTTGGCGTCGCGGATGGTCGAGCGCAGCGTCGTCGTGATGCGCGTCACGTAGCTCGCCTCGCTCTCGCCCGGCACCCAGGCCAGGCCCGCGGCGTCGACGATGCCGTCGCCGTTGCTGTCGTAGTCGGCGCCCATGAAGCCGGCGAAGTTGTCGGCGCAGGTGAAGCCCTTCTCGCGCGCGTATTCGCACATCCAGTAGTTCATCTTCGCCAGGCGCGGCAGGAAGGTGTTCTGCAGGTTGACGGTGGCCTTGGTCGTGGCGTCCTTGCAGGAGCTCTGCGTGTTGTCGGCGGCGTAGCCCGGGTAGTGCAGGTTGGAGATCACCTTGACCTTCACGCCCGCGTAGGCGTTGGCGTTGATGAAGTCCATCGCCTGCGCGACGTACTGCTTGCAGGTGCTGACCGCGTTGTCCATGCCGGAGTAGTCGCACGTGCCGCTCTGGCTCTTGAACGCGGTGCGCGCCTGCAGGCCGTCGTTGCCGCACATCTCGAAGGTCACCACGCGCGTCGAGCTGGCCTGCATGTAGGACTTCTCGGCCACGATCTTGTTGGCGTAGACGTCGGACGCGACGGCGCCCGACTTCGCGCGCCGCACGCTCTCGATGTCGGCGTTCCACAGCGCGGACAGGTATTCCGCGTCGACGGTCGGCGCGGCGTACTTGGCCGCGCTGGTGATCGACGTGTTGTAGCCGGCGTAGATCGAGTCGCCATAGGCCACGAGGCGGTACTTGGTCGAGGTGCCGGAACGGTCGATCGTCCACGACACGTTCTGGGTCAGCGTGTTGGCGGAGGCCTGCGCGGCCAGGCCGGCGAGGACGAGGGCGGGCAGCAGCGCGCGCAGGGCGGCGCGCACGGGAACGCGGACGGTCATCGGTGTCTCCTGGGCTTGTCGTGCATGCGAGGGGAACGCAGCGTCCGCTGCCGCTGCAGGCGGCCGCCGACGTGCCGCGAGACTAGTCACCCGACCCGCGCGGGAGATCCGGACGAACCCTCGCCGCGCCGCCCGGCCGGAGCGCGCGGCCAAGCTCTTGGCTCGCCGGGTCAGCGCATGTGCAAATAGCGCGCAGTCTGACGCCCTTGATACGCCCGTGGGTATCGGGGCGACGGCGCGGTGCAAGCACCCGCTCAGCGCGCCGGACGACCCTTGGCGCGCCAGAACGCGACGTCGAAGAGCTGGGTCGCGCCGCTGCGCTCGTTGACCATGGACAGCTGCGCTCCGTCGGGACTGAGCCGCACGACCTCGCCGACATGGCGGCCCGCGCGCACCTTGCGGCCGAGCGCGTTGGCGGGAAAGTCCGGCCCGGCGGCGAGCACCTCCAGCGGCACGGCCTCGCGCGCGTCGCCGGCCAGGCGCAGGCGCTGCACGAGGCGCGCGA
>DASVLN010000798.1:0-3519 GCA_036384855.1 Burkholderiaceae bacterium
CGCAGGCGACGACGAGGCGCCGGTCGTCGGCCGCGACCACCGTGCCGGGGGCGGCCGTGACGGCCAGCGGCTCGACCGCGGCGCGCCAGACCTTCACCTGCTCGCCGCCGAGCGTAAAGGCCGCGCCCGGGAAGGGATCGAACGCGCGCACTCGGCGCTCGACGACGGGGGCCGGCAGCGTCCAGTCGATCGCCGCCTCGGCCTTGGCGATCTTGTGGGCGTACGTGACGCCTTCGTCCGGCTGCGCGACCGGGGCGAGCGCGCCGCGCGCGGCATCGTCCAGCGCCTGCACGACCATGCGCGCGCCGAGCGCGGCCAGGCGGTCGTGCAGCGTGGCGGTGGTGTCGTCGGCATGGATGGGCTCGCGCTCCATCGACAGCATGGCGCCGGTGTCCAGCCCGGCGTCCATCTGCATGATCGTGATGCCGGTCTCGGCGTCGCCCGCCTCGATCGCCCGGTGGATGGGCGCCGCGCCGCGCCAGCGCGGCAGCAACGAGCCGTGGATGTTCAGGCAGCCCAGGCGCGGCAGGTCGAGCACCCACTGCGGCAGGATCAGCCCGTAGGCGGCCACCACCATCACGTCCGGCGCGGCGTGCGCGAGCGCCCGGCGGCCCGACTCGGCCTCGTCGGCGAACCTGCCATCCAGCCGCAGGCTGCGCGGCTGCGCGACCGCCGCGCCGATGTCCAGGGCGAGCTGCTTGACCGGCGACGGCGTCAGCTTCATGCCGCGGCCGGCGGGCCGGTCGGGCTGCGTCAGCACCAGCGGCACCGGATAGCCGGCCGCATGGATCGCCTGCAGCGCGGCGGCGGCGAACTCCGGCGTGCCCGCGAAGGCGACGCGCAGGGTGCGCGGGATCGTCGCGGCGCCGGCCATCAGCGGCGCGTCTGCTCTTCGCGCGTGCGCTTGAGCATCTTCGTCTTGATGCGGTCGCGCTTGAGCGGGCTCAGGTAGTCGACGAAGACCTTGCCCATCAGGTGATCCATCTCGTGCTGGACGCAGACCGCGGCGAGGCCCTCGGCGTCGAACTCGTAGGGCTGGCCGTCGCGGTCGAGCGCACGCACCCGCACGCGCGCGTGGCGCTCGACCTTCTCGTAGATCTGGGGCACCGACAGGCAGCCCTCCTCGCCGAGGATCCAGTCGTCCGAGCCGGTCACGACCTCCGGATTGATCAGCACGCGCGGCTGGTCGTGCGTCTCGGAGGTGTCCATGACGATGAGGCGCTCGTGCACGTCGACCTGCGTCGCGGCGAGGCCGACGCCGTCGGAGGCGTACATGGTCTCGAGCATGTCGTCCGCGAGGCGGCGGATGCGGTCGTCGACGACGGCGACGGGCTTGGCGACGGTGTACAGGCGCGGGTCGGGGTAGCGGAGAATCGGGAGTCGGGCCATGAAAGACGGTTCCTGGAAATCTGCCACGAAAACCGCCGGAAATGCCGCCGGCGCGCTTGCGGCGCCGGTGCAGAATGTGTCTGCGACGCGACGCCGGTACTCAGGGTGATTGCCTACACACTTCGTAACCGAGTGCGCGTTTCATTGCGACCTCGACAGTTCGCGTGCAGAATCGGCGGCATTTTCGCGGGTTTCGAGCGACTGGATACTCTCCAGCCGGAATCGGCAATTGTTGCACTGCACGCGGTTTCCGTGTCACTTCGGTCCCAATCGCCTTCGCAGGCCCGGGAGTTTTCTGCACATGTCCCTTCGTTTTCGACTTTCCGGCGGCTCGCGGTCCGCGGCGACCCTGAACGGCGTCGCCCTCGCGGCTGCGATGCTGGCCGTCGCGCCGTCGCTGACTTTCGCGGCGACGTATCCCGTCACGCAGGGCCAGCGCCAGACGGCGCGCGAAGTCGCGGCCCGGGGCGTGCCGCTGTCCGAGCTGGCCGCCAACGCGCCGGACACGTATACGGTCAAGCGCGGCGATACGCTGTGGGCGATTTCGCGGATGTTCCTCAAAAGCCCGTGGCGCTGGCCCGAGCTGTGGGGAATGAATCTGCAGCAGATTCACAACCCCAACCTGATCTATCCGGGGCAGCTGCTCGTGCTCGAGAAAATCGACGGCATGGCGCGGCTGAAAATGGGCAACGTCATCGGCGGCAACGACACGGTCAAACTCTCGCCGACCATTCGCAGCGAATCCTCGGAGACCGGCGCCATCGCCGCGATCCCGATGAACGCGATCAGCCCCTTCCTCAACGACGCGCTCGTGTTCGATTCCAACGAGCTCGCCAAGGCGCCTCGCGTCGTGGCGACGCAGGAAGGCCATGTCGCGCTGGCGCGCGGCGACCGCGCCTACGTGCTGGGCGACCTCGGCGACACGCGCAGCTGGCAGCTCTTCCGTGAACCGAAGCCGCTGGTCGACCCGGACACGCACGAGCTCCTCGGCTACGAGGCGCGCTACGTCGGTTCGGCCGACCGCGTGCTGGACGGCGAGTCGCGTCCCGGCGCCGGCCAGGAGAAGGTGGCCGTGCCCTCGACCTTCGTGCTGACCAGCACCCGCGAGGACGCCGAGGTCGGCGACCGCCTCGCGCCGGCCACGGTGCGCGACTTCGCGCCCTTCGTTCCGCACGCCCCGGCTTCCCCCATCGGCGGCACCGTCGTCTCGCTCTACGGCGACCAGCTGTCCAGCGGCACCAACCAGGTCATCGCCATCAACCGGGGCGCGCGCGACGGCGTCGAGCGCGGCCACGTGCTCACGCTGTGGCACCAGGGCGCGCTCACGCACGACAAGTCGGTCGAGCACGGCAGCCTGATCAAGCTGCCGGACGAGAAGGTCGGCACGATGATGGTCTTCCGCGTCTTCGACCGCGTGTCGTACGCGCTCATCATGGAGAGCACGGAGCCGGTGCTGCCCGGCGACCGCTTCAGCTCGCCCGCGCCCTGAGGCGCCCATCGCCGGACCACGCGCGGTCCGGCCCTCCGCCGGGCGAGCCCTCGCCCGGCCCCGCGACGCGCATGGCGCGCCGTCTCCGCGACCCGGCCGTGCCGGCGGCTCGCCTTCCCGAAACGACCTCCGCCCGGTGGGCGCCTCGCGCGCGGGCGCAGCCGCCTCGTCGTCAAGACAACGCCGGCCACACGTCGTCGCCGACGCGATGACCGCGAGCGCTTGCGAAAGCCGCGGGCCTGCCCCTCGATCGCGCGGAGGCGGCAGTCGGCCGCCCATCGAGAGCACCACCTGACGGACGAGCCGCGACCGCCAAGCGTGCCGCTTGCCCGCATGGCCCGAAAGGCCCGTAAGGCCCCTATTCGGGCGCCCGTAGGCGTGGCCCGAGCGCGCGGCGCTCGCGCCTGCCCCGCCGTCCACCGTCGCGGATGTCCCGACGATCGAACCCTTCGCGCCACCGTCCGTCCAACCCCCGGCATTGCCGCCTTCTCGCCCCAGGCCGTCCCACGATGATCTCCCGCGACGAACTCGCCGCCTGGCTGCGGCTGGTCGAGACACCGACGCTCGGCCGCGCCGGCGCGCGCCGGCTGCTGGCCGCCTTCGGCTCGCCCGAACGCGTGCTGGGCGCCGACGAGCGCGCG
>DASVLN010000799.1:0-4661 GCA_036384855.1 Burkholderiaceae bacterium
CGCCCGGCGCCCGCGGGGGCGACCTTCATTCCGCCGTGCCGTCGACGCAGGCCCGCAGCATCCCCGCGTACAGCGACTCCGCGTCCGCCCGCGCGTCCCACGGCGCGTGCCAGCGGATCGCCAGGTGGCGCTCCGTGGCCAGCGCGTGCAGGTCGAGCGCCAGGTGGTCGCGGCGCGCCAGGAAGCGCTCGGGTTCGCCGTACAGCAGCGAGGTGGAGTCCCACAGCGGGTCGAACAGCCGCGCCGGCTGGACGACGATGCCCAGCGCGGCGCATTCGGCGTCCGAGAACTGCACCCAGGGCTCGTAGCTGCCGAGTTCGTTGCCTCGCCGCACCAGCGCCGCGCTCCAGCTGCGGTTGGGCAGGTACATCACCGACGGGCAGCCATGGGCGCGCGCCTGCCAGCGGTAGACCCAGGCCTTGTCGCCCCAGTGGTGCAGCAGGTCGGCGGCGAAGGCGACGTCGAGGTCGGCGTAGAGGCAGGGCCCGGCGTAGTGCTCGAGCGGCACGAGGCAGCGCGCGAGCCGGCTGCGGTAGACGCGGTCGGCGCGGAAGCCGGCGAACAGCGCGGAGCCGTGGCGATAGCTCAGGCCCTTGTCGGGATGCTCCCAGGCCTGGCGGCGCGTCCACTGCGGCCCGACGAGGCGGTGCAGCGCGCGGCCGGCCCGCCGCAGGCCGGCGAGCGGGTCGCGGGCGCGCACGGTGCGGCGGGTGACGTGGCGCTCGATCAGCGCGTCCAGCGAGAACGCGCGCAGCACGATGCGCGGGTCGCTCGCGAGCCAGCGCAGCTCGGGGCCCTCGACGGTGCTCGCGAGGTCGGTGTCCAGCCACAGCTCGTAGCGCGCGTGCGGGTGGTGGTGCAGCAGGCTGCGCACGTGCAGCTCCGCCAGCGCCGGCACTCGGCCGGCCCAGTAGCCGAAGAAGGTCGGGGGCGAGGCGAGGTCGCTCATCGGGCCCCGCTTCATTCCTTCCAGTGGTCGGCGATCCAGGGCGTGGCGCGCGGGCTGCGCCAGTTGCCGTTGCTGCGCCCCACGAGCGCGTCCGGCGGGTTGACGACGCCGTGGAAGATGACGATGCGCGCGCCCTCGGGAATCACCGGCGCGCGCACGAAGTTCAGCGGGAAGCGCGGGATCGAGTGGTACTTGAAGCTCGGGCACCACTCGTCGGGCCAGTACTGCAGCTTGCCCTGCTCGTGCATCACGGCCGACAGGTAGGCCTGCTCGTTGCGGAAGCGCTTGCGGATCGTGTCGAACTCCGCGCGCAGCCGGGCCAGCACCTCGGGATGCGCGCCCAGCTGGAAGCGGTAGACCGAGGAGTTGCCGGTGACGCGCCAGGGCCGCTTCCAGTCGTGGATGATGCGGAACTCCCCGGGCAGCTCGAAGAAGGGCGTGATGTCGTCGACGATCACGATGTCGATGTCCAGGAACAGCGCGGTGCCGCGCAGGCCGTGGAGGTCGGCGTCGAAGGTCAGCAGCTTCTTCCACGCGCGGTCGGGCCCCTTGCCCTCGACCAGGCCGAGCTCCGGGATGGGCAGGCATTCGACCTCGCGGCGCACGCCTGCCGACGAATCGGTCAGGCACACGAAGCGGAAGGGCCCGCGCAGGTGGCGGTGTACCATTGCGTAGAGCCGGTTGACGTACTCCGGCCCGTACTTGGTTCCCCATTTCATGCACAGGACCACGCGGTCGGAAGTGCCTGCTGTCGAAGTCGTCTGGTCCGTCTGCATCGGACGGCTATCGTACCCGAGCGCCGACGGCCCCCGGCATCGCGCTTGCCCGCCGGTGCGCCCGGCCCCGTCCCGCACCCGCCTGCGTTCCCGACCGTGCCACCGCTCCCCGTTCCCATGAGCTCACTTTTCCTTCGCAACCTCGCCGAGCACCAGGCGCTGATGACCGCGCTGCCGGCACTCGACGAGGCGATCGCGGCGGCCGGACGCCGCCTGGCCGCGGCGCTTGCCGCCGGCGGCAAGATCATGTTCTGCGGCAACGGCGGCTCCGCGGCCGACAGCCAGCACCTCGCCTCCGAGCTCACCGGCAGGTTCATCGAGGACCGCCGCCCGCTCGCGGGCCTCGCGCTCAGCACCGACAGCTCCGCGCTGACGTGCATCGGCAACGACTACTCGTTCGACGACGTCTTCGCGCGCCAGGTGGCCGGCCTCGGGCGCGCGGGCGACGCGCTGGTCGCGATCTCGACCTCGGGCAACTCGCGCAACGTGCTGCGCGCGGTCGCCGCCGCGAGGCAGGCGGGCGTCTTCACGCTCGGCCTGCTCGGGCGCGACGGCGGCCAGCTGCGCGCCGCCTGCGACGCGGCGATCGTCGTGCCGAGCCAGGTCACCGCGCGCATCCAGGAGGCCCACATCCTGATCGGCCACACCCTGTGCGGCGCGATCGAGCACGAGCTGGGCCTGGTCGAATGAGCGCCGCCCGGCCGCCCGAAGGCGCTCGCACCGCAGTGCGCAGCACGGAGGTCGTCGAATGAGCGCCGCCCCGGTGCTGCCGCCGCTGGCCGAACTGGAACGCCGCCGCATCCTCGTCGTCGGCGACGTGATGCTCGATCGCTACTGGTACGGCGCCGTCGAGCGCATCTCGCCGGAGGCGCCCGTGCCGGTCGTGCGCGTCGAGCGCGAGGAGGAGCGCCTGGGCGGCGCCGCCAACGTGGCGCTCAACGTCAAGACGCTCGGCGCGCGCGCGACGCTGCTGACCGTGGTCGGCCAGGATCACGCCGCCGACGGCCTGCGCAAGCTGCTCGGCGCACACGGCATCGAGGCCGTGCTGCGCACCGACCCGCAGCTGTCGACCATCGTCAAGCTGCGCGTGATCGGCCGCGCGCAGCAGCTGATCCGCGTCGATTTCGAGAACGAGCCCGACCACGAGGTGCTGGGGCAAATGGTCGACGCCTTCGCCGAGCAACTGCCCGCGCACGACGTCGTGCTGTTCTCCGACTACGGCAAGGGCGGCCTCGCGCACATCCCGCGCATGATCGAGCTCGCGCGCGCGGCGGGCAAGCCGGTGCTGGTCGATCCCAAGGGCAGCGACTACCGCCGCTACGCCGGCGCGAGCGTCGTGACGCCCAACCGCGCGGAGCTCGCGCAGGTCGTGGGCACGTGGCGCGACGAGCGCGAGCTCGCGGCCAGGGTCGCGGCCCTGCGCGCGGACATCGGCGTCGAGGCCGTGCTGCTCACGCGCTCGGAGGAGGGCATGACGCTGTTCGCCGACGGCCAGACGGTGCACGAGCCGGCGCGCGCGCGCGAGGTCTTCGACGTCACGGGCGCCGGCGACACGGTCATCGCGACGCTCGCCTCGCTGCTGGCCGCCGGCCTGCCGCTGGACGCCTCGATGCGGCTCGCGAACAAGGCGGGCGGCATCGTGGTCGGCAAGTTCGGCACGGCGACGGTGAGCTACGAGGAGCTCGCGGCGTGAACGTCGGCTGGTCGCTCGAGGACAAGGTCTTCGACGCCGCGGCGCTGGACGACGCGGCGCTCGCCGACCGCCTCGCCGCGCTGCCGCGGCCGCTGGTCTTCACCAACGGCGTGTTCGACGTGCTGCACCGCGGCCACGTCGCCTACCTGCATGCGGCCCGGCGGCTCGGCGCGAGCCTGGTCGTAGCCGTCAACAGCGACGCGTCGGCCCGCGGCCTGGGCAAGGGCCCCGACCGGCCGCTGAACCGCGACGTCGACCGCGCGCTGGTGCTCGCCGGGCTCGCCGCGGTCGACGCGGTCACCTTCTTCGACGAACCCACGCCCTGCGCGCTGCTCGCGCGCGTGCGGCCGCAGCTGTACGTCAAGGGCGGCGACTACGACATGGAGACGCTCGAGGAGACCCGCCTCGTGCGCTCCTGGGGCGGCGAGGCGTTGGCGATCGCGTTCGTCGAGGGCTATTCGACGACCGCGCTCGTGCGCCGCATCCGCGCGGGCGCCGCCTGATGCGGCGGGCGGCCTTCCTCGACCGCGACGGCGTCGTCAACGTCGACCGCGGCTACCTGCACCGCTGGGAGGACTTCGAGTTCCTGCCCGGCGCCGTCGCCGCGATGCGCCGGCTCCAGGACGCGGGCTTCGCGCTGGTCGTCGTGACCAACCAGTCGGGGATCGCGCGCGGCTACTACGCCGAGGACGACTTCGTGCGCCTGACGGACGCGATGTGGGCGGCGCTCGTCGGCGAGGGCGTGTCGCTGGCCGCGGTCGAGTGGTGCCCGCACCATCCCCGCGGCAGCGTCGCGCGCTACGCGATCGCCTGCGACTGCCGCAAGCCCGAGCCCGGCATGATCCTGCGCGCCGCCAAGGCGCTGGACATCGACCTCGCCGCGTCGGTGCTGTTCGGCGACAAGCCCTCCGACATCGAGGCCGCCCGCCGCGCCGGCGTCGGCCGCGCCATCCTCGTCGCTCCCAACGCGGGCGCCGGCTCGCCGGACGACGACGAGGCGGCGATCCCCGAATTCGCGAGCCTGGCCGAGGCGGTGGACGCGTACCTGGGCTGACGGCCCGCCACCTCAGGCGGGCGCCGTGATCGCCGCCGGCGCCGGTTCGCCGTCCAGCGCCCGCGCGATCACCTCGTCGGCCGTGATCGCGGCGAGGCTGGGCCCGCGGATCATGCGCAACCGCTGCGGATCGTGCTCCAGCGGCGGCCGTGGGCCGAGGACGACCCAGGTGGGCGTGCCGACGGCCGC
>DASVLN010000800.1:0-12372 GCA_036384855.1 Burkholderiaceae bacterium
GCCGGCGCCCTGGTGGAACAGCGTGCGCGCCTGCTGCAGCGCGGGCAGCGCGAGACCGTCCGTGTCGGGCGCGGGCGGCGCCGTCTCGAACTCGCGCTGCTGGCGGCGCAGGGCCTTGTGGGCGTTCTCGAGCGTCCGGCGGAGCTCGTCGGCCACCCAGGCCAACGCGCTCAGGTCTGCGGGCACGGCGTGCGCTACTTGTTCACTCAACGTCATCTCCAGCGCCCGTCCTCGCCGAGAAGCGAGCGCAAGGGGTTTTCAGCCGCTCTCGCAACGCCGGAGCCATCACCCGGGACAACGTGGGAATGATGCTTCGACGCGTCGTGGCCCATCCAGGAAGAAACCTACGGGGGACTTCCGCCGCGTGCCGCGAGGCGCCCTTGCCGGGACGCCACGCCGCCCGCGGCGGCCATGCCTGCCGGCGATCAGCCGATCTTGAACCGCGACACCGACTGGCGCAGTTCCTCGGCCGTCCGCGACAGCTCGCGCACGATCTGCGCCGTGGAACGGGTACCGTCTCCCGTCTGCTCCGTCACCGCGAAGATGTGCTGGATGTTGGAGGCTACGACGTTTGCGGACTGCGCTTCGACCTGAGCTTGTGTCGAGATGTTCTCGACCAGCTCCGACAGCTCGCGCGTCACGCGGTCGATGTCGACCAGCGCGGCACCGGCGCGGTCGGACAGCTGCGCCCCCTGCACCACGCCCTGGGTCGAGCGTTCCATGGCGGCCACGGCATCGCCGGTGTCGGTCTGAATCGCCTTCACGAGCGCCGCGATCTGGCGTGTCGCGTCGCCGGAGCGCTCGGCCAGTCGCTGCACTTCTTCCGCGACGACCGAGAAGCCGCGACCCGCCTCGCCGGCCGAGGCTGCCTGGATGGCGGCGTTCAGGGCCAGCACGTTCGTCTGCTCCGTAATGTCGGAGATCAGCTCCGTGATTTCGCCGATCTCCTGCGACGACTCGCCCAGCCGCTTGATCCGCTTGGACGTTTCCTGGATCTGGTCGCGGATCGAGTTCATGCCCTCGATGGCGTTCTGCACCGCCTTGCGGCCGACTTCCGTCACGTTCAGGGACTGCTGCGCGGCCTTGAGCGTTTCCTGCGCGCGCGAGGACACGTCGTTGATTCGGGTGGCCATCTGCAGCACGGACTCGCCGGTCTCGCGGATCTCGTGCAGCTGCTCGGTCGAGGCGGCCAGCAGCTCGGTGGACGTGGCTTCCACCTGGCTCGTCGTGTCCGTCACCCGGCCGGCCGTGCCCTGCACCTGGGCGACGAGCGTGCGCAGCTCTTCCACCGTGTAGTTCAC
Source organism: Burkholderiaceae bacterium (assembly GCA_036384855.1). Taxonomy (GTDB): domain Bacteria; phylum Pseudomonadota; class Gammaproteobacteria; order Burkholderiales; family Burkholderiaceae_C; genus Scleromatobacter. The sequence continues at coordinate 1,302 of DASVLN010000800.1, forward strand.
CGAGTCGGCGATCGCGCCCGTGATGTCCTCGGTCACCGTCGCCTGCTGCGTCAGGTCGCCTTCCGCGACCGACTGCAGCTCGTTCATCAGCCGGAGAATGGCGGCCTGGTTGGCGTCGTTGACGCGCTGCGACTCGCGCTGGCGTGCATCCGCTTCCGCGCGCTGCTGGTCGGCGAGGGCCGCGCGCTGGCGCTGGCCGACGACGAACAGCCGCAGGATGCCCAGCGCACCCAGCACCAGCAACGCCACCGACGCGACCAGCGCGATGACGTAGGCGCGCGGCACCGTGCCGACGTTGTTCAGCCGGCCCTGCACGGCCTCCAGGCCTTTTCGCAGCGGCTCGGAGTCGGACACGATCGTCGCCTGCGCCTCGCGGGCGGCGACCAGGCCCTGCAGGTTCGCGAGAATCGCGCTCGACTGGCTGCGCGTCTGCTCGTACTGCGAGATCAGCTGTTCCAGGCGCTCGCGCGTCGCGGGCTCCTTCGTGCCGGGCAGGCGCAGGTCGGCGTTGCCCTGCAGCAGGCCGTCGGCGATCTCGCGGAAGGTGTTCAAGTCCTTGCCGAGCAGGAACACGGCCTCGGGGCTGACGCCTTCGTAGGTCAGGAATTCGTTGGCGCTCTTGCCGATCCGCTGCGTCAGCATCACGAGCTGGCCGACCGCGGAGATCTCGGCCGCCGAGGCGCCGCCCTGCAGCTTCAGCGAGGAGACGGTCTCGGCGGTCTCGAGCAGGTCGGACGACTGCCGGTTGATGGTGCGCAGCGCCTGGCCGACCTGGGTCAGCGTCTTCTGCTGCGCCAGCACGATGTTGGCGTTCTTCGACGCGCGGTCGACCAGCGCCACCATCGGGTCGACGGTGTCCTGGGTGTCGGCGCCGACGGCCGGCGTGTAGTCGTTGCCGGACTTCAGGCCGTGCACGTCGCCGGCGAGCACTTCCGCGCTCTCCTTGACTTCCGGGAACGCGGCAGGGCTGCCGATCATCGCCTGGGACACCGACTTCGCGAGGCGCTGCGACTGCATCAGCGCGGTACCGGTCGCGGTCAGCTGCTGGCCGTGGTCGTTGGCGGCCTTCAGCGCGAGCCCGCCGATCAGGATCAGGCCGATCACGCCGACGGCCGTGACGCCCGTGACGACGCGCTGCTGGTAGCCGATCGCGCGGCGGCCGATCAGCGGCAGGCCGGTGTCGTCTTCCATCGGGACGGCGGCGGGCTCGGCCGGCGCCTCGGGCTCGATCGTGCGCGCGGGGGCGGGCTCGGGCGAAACCGGGCTGAGCGCGGCGCTGGCCGTCGCGGCCTCGTGCTCGAGCGGCAGGTCGATCGACAGGCTGCTGTCGCCGCCGGGCGTGGTCGCGTGGCCCTCGTCGCCCTGGCCGGGGCCCTGGCCGTCGTGCGGGAACGAGGACTGGCCGAGCTCGGCGACGTCGATGTCCAGCGTGGGCACGGCGCCGGGGTGCAGGGCGTGGGTGTCGTGCTCGCGGTGGCCGGGCCGTGGGCCATCCGACGACGCGTGCAGCGCATGCTCGCCGTGCGCCACCTCGGGCTCGCCGAGGTCGCCGAGCTGCGACAGGTCGAGCTCCTCGGCGACGGCGAGCTCCGCGTCGGCGCCGCGTCCATGCGCGGCCACCGCCGCGGCGGCTCCCGGAGCGGGCGGATAGACATTGTCGAGGCCGCCCTCGGTGTGCGCCCCATCGTGCTTCAGCACGCTGCCGTTGCTTTGGTCTGACAAGTTCATCTCGCCCTCTTCAGCTAGATTTCGATTCCCCAACACATCCCCACGCGGCCGCGACGCCGTCCATCGCCGTGCCGCTCTCGCGGCGTCCCGTCGCGGGCCACCCCACTCGCATTCAGATCGTCACGTCCAGGAAGGCGCCGTCGACCGCGAGCGCGGCGAGGTCCAGTTCCTGCCACGTCGCGCCCTGCGCATCCTTCCAGCGGCCGGCGGCAAAGGCCGGCCGTTGCTCGGCCTCGCCCTCGGCGTCGGCCTCGCGCGCCAGCTGTTCCTCGCCGCGCAGGCCGGCGAGCCGGTCGACGCGCAGCGCGGCGTTGACCTGAAGCGCGGGCGCGAGCATCACGAGCTGGCCGTCCGGCGCGCTCGCGTCGTTGCCCTGCGGCGCCCGCAGCCCCAGGAAGGCCGCGAGGTCGATCACGGTGTACAGGTCGCCCCGCAGCTGCGCGACGCCCGTCATCCAAGGCTTGGCGTGCGGCAGCTTCAGCAACGCGCGCAGCGGGAAGATCTCGCCCGCCTGCGCCAGCGGCAGCAGCAGGCGCGCGCCGGCGCACTCCACGGCGAGCCAGCCGCGCGCGCGCGGACGCGTCTTCGCGGCCTGGAGGCGTTCCGCCAGGCGGGTCTGCAGTTCGCGCAGCGCTTCTTTGTTGGCCATGGGCGTGCGTGCGGGGGCGTCAGCCCAGGGCCTTGATCTTGGCCATCAGGTCGTCGGTGTCGACCGGCTTGACGACGTAGTCGCGCGCCCCCTGGCGCAGGCCCCAGACGCGGTCCGTCTCCTGGCCCTTGCTGGTGCACATGATCACCGGCACGTCGGCGTAGCGCGGGTCGCGCGTGATGGTGCGCGTCAGCTGGTAGCCGTTGGTGCCGGGCATGACCACGTCCATCAGGATCAGGTCGGGCTTGCCCTCGGCGAGCCGCTTCATGGCCTCCTCGCCGTTCTCCGCGGTGCGCACCGTGAACCCGCGCTTGGCGAGCAGGTCCGAGAGATAGGCCAGTTCGGTCTTCGAGTCGTCGACCAGGAGAATGTGCTGGATCGGCATGATGGATGGGTCCTCTTGCGTCGGGAGCGTCGGGGGCCGGTTGCGGCGTCGCCCGTCCGCGTCCCTGGGCTGTTATTGCGATTCGGCGGACAGCCTGGCGGGCTGCGGCTGGTACTGGGCCACCGCGCGCAGCAGCTGTTCCTTCGTGAAGGGCTTGGTCAGGTAGTCCTCGGAGCCGACCATGCGCCCGCGCGCCTTGTCGAACACGCCGTCCTTGGAGGACAGCATGATCACCGGCACGTTGGCGAAGCGGGCGTTGCGCTTGATGATCGCGCAGGTCTGGTAGCCGTCCAGCCGCGGCATCAGGATGTCGCAGAAGATCAGGTCGGGCACGTGGTCGTTGACCTTGGCGAGCGCGTCGAAGCCGTCCTCCGCGAGCACGACCTCGTGGCCGCCCTGGCGCAGGAAGATCTCGGCGCTGCGCCGGATCGTGTTGCTGTCGTCGATCACCAGCACGCGCACCGGCGCCGCCGCGCCCGGCTGGGCGGCGGGGGTCTGGGCGTCAGCCATGGGTGACCTCGCTTGCGGGATGCGCCATCGTGCGGCCTTCCATCAGATGCGGACCATCTCGAAGTCTTCCTTGCGCGCGCCGCACTCCGGGCAGGTCCAGTTCATGGGGACGTCCGCCCAGCGGGTGCCGGGCGCCAGACCGGTTTCGGCATCGCCGGCAGCCTCGTCGTAGATCCAGCCACAGATCAGGCACATCCAGGTTTGGGGTTCGGTCACGGGTTTCGCGCAGAAAGGGTCACTACAATCGACCGCATTGTATGCATGCCCCGAAGCCTTCCGAGCCGCTTCAGAGGCCAAAAGAGTCACATTTTCCGGGCCTTCCAGGCCTGATCGGCACCGAACATGTCCACTGAACGCCTTCCCGACGCATCCGGGCCGGACGACGAGAACGCCGAGGCCAGCGCGCCGGCGTGCATCCTCACCTTCAACGCGAGCGACGCCAGCGGCGCCGGCGGCATCGCCGGCGACGTCGCCACGATCGCCGCGATGGGCGCCCACGCCCTGCCCGTGGTCACGGCCGTGCTGATGCGCGACACGGCCGAGGTCTTCGACCAGCACGCCATCGACGCCGATGCGGTCGTCGAGCAGGCGCGCGCCATCCTCGAGGACATCACCGTCGCCGGCTTCAAGGTCGGCTTCCTCGGCACGACGGAGAACGTCACCGCCGTCGCCGAGGTCGTCGCCGACTACCCGGACGTCCCGCTCGTGTCCTACCTGCCGGCCACGTCCTGGCTGGAGGACGACGACCAGGTCTCCTATCTCGACGCCTTCCGCGAGCTGATCCTGCCGGCCACCGAGGTGCTGGTCGGCAACCACAAGACGCTGACCGACTTCCTGCTGCCCGACTGGGATTCCGACCGCCCGGCCTCGCCGCGCGAGCTCGCCGTTGCCGCCGCCGAGCACGGCACCCGCTTCGTGCTGGTCACGGGCGTGATGCTGCCGGCCAAGGGCGGGGCGCAGTACATCGACAACGTGCTCGCGTCGCCGCAGGGCGCGCTCACGGGCGAGAAGTTCGAGATGTTCGAGGCGAGCTTCGTCGGCGCCGGCGACACGCTGTCGTCCGCGCTCGCGTCGCTGCTGGGCTCGGCCGCCGAGCTCCAGGCGGCCGTCGGCGAGGCGCTGCAGTTCCTCGACCAGAGCCTGGACGCCGGCTTCCGCCCCGGCATGGGCAATGTCGTCCCCGACCGCTTCTTCTGGGCCCTGCCGCCCGAGGAGGGCGAGGAAGGCGAGGAGGCCGCCGAGGGCCTCGAGCCCTCCGACGACGCGACCGAGATCGGGGGCTCGCGCAGTGTCCACTAATGCCCAGCTGTTCGAGCGCGCCCAGCGCGTGATCCCGGGCGGCGTGAATTCGCCGGTGCGCGCCTTCCGCGCCGTCGGCGGCACGCCGCGCTTCATCGCCCGCGCCGAGGGCGCCTACATGGTCGATGCCGAGGGCAGGCGCTACGTGGACTACATCGGCTCCTGGGGCCCGATGATCCTCGGCCACGGCCACCCGGCGGTGCTCGAGGCCGTGCTGGCCGCCGCGCGCGAGGGCTTCAGCTTCGGCGCGCCGACGGAGCGCGAGGTGGAGCTGGCCGAGGAGATCATCCGCCACGTCCCGAGCGTCGAGCAGCTGCGGCTGGTGAGCTCGGGCACCGAGGCCGCGATGAGCGCGATCCGCCTCGCGCGCGCGGCGACCGGGCGCTCGCGCCTCGTCAAGTTCGAGGGCTGCTACCACGGCCACGCGGACTCGCTGCTCGTGAAGGCGGGCTCGGGCCTCGCGACCTTCGGCCACCCGACCTCCGCCGGCGTCCCCGCCGAGGTCGTGCAGCATACGACGGTGCTGGACTACAACGACGTCGAGGGCCTCGAGGCCGCGTTCGCCGCCCAGGGCGACGAGATCGCCGGCGTGATCGTCGAGCCGATCGCCGGCAACATGAACTTCGTGCGCGCGAGCGTGCCCTTCATGACGCGCCTGCGCGAGCTCTGCACGAAGCACGGCGCGCTGCTGATCCTCGACGAGGTGATGACGGGCTTCCGGGTCGCGCTCGGCGGCGCGCAGTCGCTGTACGCGAGGGCGATCCCGGGCTTCGCGCCGGACATCAGCGTCTTCGGCAAGGTGATCGGCGGCGGCATGCCGCTGGCGGCCTTCGGCGCGTCGCGCCGGATCATGGCGCAGCTCGCGCCGCTCGGGCCGGCGTACCAGGCCGGCACGCTGTCGGGCAACCCGGTGGCAACCGCCTGCGGCCTCGCGACGCTGCGCGAGATCTCGCGGCCCGGCTTCCACGACGCGCTCGCCGCGCGCACGACCGCGCTCGTCGAAGGGCTGCGCGTCGCGGCGGCGGACGCGGGCGTCCCGCTCGCGGTCGACAGCGAGGGCGGCATGTTCGGGTTCTTCTTCGCCGACGCGCTGCCGCAGGACTACGCGAGCGTCCTCGCCACCGACAAGGCGCGCTTCAACGCGTTCTTCCATGCGATGCTGGACGCGGGCGTGTACTTCGCGCCCGCGCTGTACGAGGCGGGCTTCGTGAGCGCCGCCCACGGCGACGTCGAGATCGCGCACACGCTGCAGGCCGCGCGCGCCGCGTTCGCGGCCCTGGGGAACTGATGGCGGCGGGCACCGCGAAGCTCGTGCGGGTGCACGGCCAGCCGGCCGTCGCGCTGCACGCCGCCGACGGCGCGCGCGCGACGGTGCTGCTGCACGGCGGCCACGTCGTGAGCTGGATCCCCGCCGGCGGCGAGGAGCAGCTCTACCTCTCGCCGCTGACGGCGTTCGGCGACGGCGCGTCGATCCGCGGCGGCGTGCCGGTGATCTTCCCGCAGTTCTCCAACCGCGGCACGCTGCCCCGGCACGGCCTCGCGCGCACGCGTGGGTGGACGCTCGACGAGACGCCCGTGCACGCCGCGCGAGGCGAGCATGCGCAGGCGGTGCTGCGCTTCGTCGCCGACGCGGACACGCGCCGGCTGTGGCCGCACGAGTTCGAGGTCGAGCTCACCGTCGCCGTCGTCGGCCGCCAGCTCGACCTGGAGCTGGTCGTCGCCAACACCGGCGAGTCGCCCTTCGAGTTCACCGCCGCGCTGCACACCTACCTGCGCACCGGCGACGTCCTCCGTGCGCAGCTGGAAGGCCTGCAGACCGTCAAGTACGAGGACAGCGCGACCGGCCAGTGGCAGATGCAGTGGGGCGACGTCACGCAGGTCGTGGGCGCGCTCGACCGCATCTACCACGACGTCCCTGCCCCGCTCACGCTGCGCGAGGCCGGGCGGCGGCTCGAGGTCTCGATGAGCGGCTTCACCGACGCGGTCGTCTGGAACCCCGGCCCCGACGGCGCGCGCCAGCTGTCCGACCTGCCCGACGACGATTGGACGCGCATGCTGTGCGTCGAGGCCGCGCGCATCATCGAGCCGGTCGTCCTGCCGCCGGGCGAGGAATGGGCCGGCATGCAGAGCCTGCACGCCGGCTGACCGACAATCGGGGTCCCGCGATCGCGACCCCACGGCGCGGGGCCGGCGCGAATCGTGCATGCCCGCGGCGCGTCCGAACGAGCACGAGTCCTTTTCCATGCACATCCACATCCTCGGCATCTGCGGCACCTTCATGGGCGGCGTGGCGGCGCTCGCGCGGGAGGCCGGCCACCGCGTGACGGGCTGCGACGCCAACGTGTATCCGCCGATGAGCGACCAGCTGCGCGCGCTCGGCATCGACCTGATCGAAGGCTACGACGCCGACCAGCTCGCGCTCGCGCCCGACCTCTGGGTCGTCGGCAACGCCGTCTCGCGCGGCAACCCGCTGATGGAGGCGCTGCTGGACGCGGGCCTGCCCTACACGAGCGGCCCCCAATGGCTCGCCGACCACGTGCTCGCCGGCCGCCACGTGCTGGCCGTGGCCGGCACGCACGGCAAGACGACGACGACCGCGATGCTCGCCTGGATCCTGGAGCGCGCCGGCCTCGAGCCGGGCTTCCTGGTCGGCGGCGTGCCGCGCAACTTCGGCGTCTCGGCCCGGCTCGGCCGGCTGCACGGCGACGGCGGCGCCCGCACGCCCTTCGTCATCGAGGCCGACGAGTACGACACCGCGTTCTTCGACAAGCGCAGCAAGTTCGTGCACTACCGGCCGCGCACCGCGGTGCTGAACAACCTCGAGTACGACCACGCGGACATCTTCCCCGACCTCGCAGCGATCGAGACCCAGTTCCACCACCTCGTGCGCACCATGCCCGGGCGCGGCCGCATCGTCGTCAACGCGCGCGAGGAGTCGCTGCAGCGCGTGCTGGAGCGCGGCTGCTGGAGCGAGGTGCTGCGCTTCGGAGCGCGCAAGGAGGAGCCCGGCGCCCTGCGCGCCCGCGGCGAGCCGCATGCCTTCGACGTGCTGCGCGGCGCGATGAAGGTCGCGCGCGTCGAGTGGTCGCTGCTGGGCGAGCACAACCAGCTCAACGCCCTGGCCGCGATCGGCGCCGCCGAGCACGTGGGCGTGGCACCCGACGCGGCGGCTGCGGCGCTGGGCTCGTTCGAGAACGTCGCGCGCCGCCTCGAGCTGAAGGGCGAGGTCAACGGCATCCGTGTCTACGACGACTTCGCGCACCATCCGACCGCGATCCGCACCACGGTGGACGGCCTGCGCCGCAAGGTCGGCCTGCAGCAGCGCATCCTCGCCGTGTTCGAGCCCCGATCCAACACGATGAAGCTGGGCGCGATGAAGGCCCAGCTGCCGTGGGCGCTCGAGGAGGCCGACCTCGCGTTCTGCCACTCGGGCGGCCTCGCCTGGGACGCCGCCGAGGCGCTCGCGCCGATGGGGGCGCAGGCGCAGGTCTGCGACACGATCGCGGCGACGGTCGCGGCGGTCGCGCGCGTCGCCCGGCCCGGCGACCACGTCCTGTGCATGAGCAACGGCGGCTTCGGCGGCATCCACGCCAAGCTCCTCGCCGCGCTCGAGGCGCCGCACACGTGAGCGGATCCGACGCCGGCTCGCCGCGGCCAGCCGTCTCCGGCGATCGGCCGACGTCCGCGTCGGACGGGCGGCAGACGATCACGCACCTGCTGTACCTGCACGGCTTCCGCTCGTCGCCGCAATCGGCCAAGGCGCTGTGGATGGCCGACTGGGTCGCGCGCCACCGGCCCGACCTCGTGTGGGCCTGCCCGCAGCTCGAGCCCGAGCCGGCCGCCGCGATGGCGCAGGCGCGCGCGATCGTGCGCACCTGGCCGGCGGCGACCACCGGCGTCATCGGCAGCTCGCTGGGCGGCTTCTACGCCACCGCGCTGGTGGAGGAGACCGGCTGCCGTGCCGCGCTCGTCAACCCCGCGGTCGATCCCGCGCGCGACCTCGCGGCCCACATCGGTCGCCAGACCCTCTATCACGCCGCGGACAAGAGCTTCGAGTTCCGCGCCGAGTATGTCGACCAGCTCGCCGCGATGACCCCGCCGCGCCCGCTCGCCCATCCGCGCAAGATCCTCGCGATCATCGCCAAGGGCGACGAGGTGCTGGACTGGCGCGAGATGGTGGGCCGCTACGCGCAGGGCCCGCTCAGGCTGATCGCCGGCGGCGACCACGGCCTCACCGACTTCGACGCCCACGCCCCCGACCTGCTGCGCCACCTCGGGCTGGCGTCCTGACCCGATACCCCGTTTTCGTACCAATCCACCCGATGCGCCTCGCCAAGAAGATCGCCCTCGTCACCGGTGCCGCCCAGGGCATCGGCCTCGCCACCGCCCTGAAGTTCGCGCGCGAAGGCGCCACCGTCGTCGTCTGCGACGTGCACGACGTCGACGCCGCGGTCGCCCTCGTCTCCGGAGAGCTCGCCGACGGCGCCGCCTGCGCGGGGCACGTCGTCGACGTGACCGACCGCGCGCAGGTCGACGCCGCGGTGGCCGCGACGCTGGCGCGCTTCGGCCGCATCGACGTGCTCGTGAACAATGCCGGCATCACCCGCGACGCGCGCCTGCAGAAGATGACGATCGAGCAGTTCGACGCCGTCATCGACGTGAACCTGCGCGGCGTCTTCCACTGCACGCAGGCGGTCGCCGACGCGATGGTGGCGCAGGGCTCGGGCGCGATCCTCAACGCGAGCTCGGTCGTGGGCATCTACGGCAACTTCGGCCAGACCAACTACGCCGCCACCAAGTTCGGCGTCATCGGCTTCACCAAGACCTGGAGCCGCGAGCTCGGGCCCAAGGGCATCCGCGTCAACGCGGTCGCGCCAGGCTTCGTCGAGACGCCCATCCTCGCGACCATTCCCGAGAAGGTGCTCGGCCAGATGCGCGAGCACGTGCCGTTGAAGCGCCTGGGCCGGCCCGAGGAGATCGCCAACGTCTACGCCTTCCTCGCGAGCGACGAGGCGAGCTACGTCAACGGCGCGGTGATCGAGGTCGCGGGCGGCATGACCGTCTGATCCGCGGCGACGCATGCCCGGGGCGCTCTTCAACCCGAACCCGAAGGTGCAGGCGGTGCCCATCCCGGGCGGCCGCTCCTGCATCGTGATCGACGACGCGCTCGCCCAGCCCGAGGCCTGGGTGCGCTTCGCGGTCGCCGAGCGCCCCCACTTCCGCAACGCGCCCGCCAACGCGTTCCCGGGCGTGGAGCGCCTGCTGCCCGACGAGTTCGACGCCCGCCTCGCCGACGTCTTTCGCCAGCACGCACGCTCCGCGCTCGGCGCGCGCCGGATCGCGAGCCTGTACAGCCGGATGTCGATGGTGACGCTGCCGCCGCGGGCGCTGCAGCCTGCGCAGTGGTTCTGCCATCGCGACGACCAGGCCGCGCCTGCCGGCCACATGATCGCGGCCTGCGTGCTGTACCTCTTCCACGACGAGGCGCTCGGCGGCACCAGCTTCTGGGTGCCGCGCCAGGACGCGGGCGCGACGCAGGAGCTGGTGCTCGATACCTGCCGCCTGTCCGCCGGCGAGTTCCTGCGCCGCCGCGCCGCGTCGCTGGGCTGGCCGGCCGACCGCGCACCGGGCTACGTGCTCGACTCCAACGCCGCCTTCGAGCGCGTGCTGGTCGTGCCGCCGCGCTTCAACCGGCTCATCTTCTACGACGGCGGCCACTACCACTCGGGCCACATCGCCGCGCCGGAGCGCCTGAGCGACGACCCGACCACCGGCCGGCTGACGATCAACGGCTTCATCACCTGCACCCGGCAGGCGGCCTGACCGCCGTCACGGCGCGCCGAACTGGCGCCGCCACGCGATCGGGCTGATGCCCGTGGCGGCGCGGAAATGGCGGCGGAACGACTCGTCGGAGCCGAACCCGGCCAGCGCCGGGATCTGCGCGAGCGGCCGCCGGCCGGCCTCGAGCAGCTGCTTGGCAAGCTCGACGCGCTCGCGCACCAGCCATTCGATCGGCGACATCCCGAGCGACTGCCGGAACTGCCGCTGCAGCGTGCGCACGCTCATGTGCGCGCGGGCCGCCAGCGCCTCGAGCGGCCAGTCGCGCGCCGGATGCGCGCGCACGTGGTCCATCAGGCGGGCGACGCGGGCGGCCTCGTCCTGCGGCAGCGGGCGTTCGACGAACTGCGCCTGGTCGCCCAGCCGGTGCGGCGGCACGACCAGCCGCTGCGCGACGCGGTTGGCGATGCGCGCGCCGTGGTCGCGCCGCACGAGGTGCAGCATCATGTCCAGCCCCGCCGCGGAGCCGGCCGAGGTGATGATCGAGCCTTCGTCGACGTACAGCGCGTTCGGCCGCACCTCGATGTCGGGATGGCGCGCCTGCAGGCGCTCGGCGTAGCGCCAGTGCGTGGTCGCCGCGCGGCCCGAGAGCAGCCCCGCCGCCGCCAGCAGGAACGCGCCCGAGCAGATCGACGCGATGCGCGCGCCGCGCTCGTGCGCCG
>DASVLN010000801.1:0-4836 GCA_036384855.1 Burkholderiaceae bacterium
GGCGGTGCAGGCGCGCGACCTCCGCGGCCGCGTCGACCGGCAGGCGCGCGAGTGCCGCCGCCAGCGCCGCCTGCTGCCGCGGCGAGCGGCCGTAGAGGTGGTTGAAGCGCCCCGCGACCTCGCGCGTGAGCTCGACGTGCGCGTCCTGGTCCTCGCCCACCGGCACCCAGGCGGCCTTGTAGATCAGGATGTCGGCGGCCTGCAGCAGCGGGTAGCCGAGGAAGCCGTAGGTCGCGAGGTCGCGGCCGGGCAGCTGGCCGATCTGGTCCTTGTAGGTCGGCACGCGCTCCAGCCAGCCCACCGGCGTGCCCATCGCGAGCAGGGCGAACAGCTCGGCGTGCTCGGGCAGCCGGCTCTGGATGAAGATCGTGCAGAGATCGGGGTCGAGGCCGGCGGCGATCCAGTCGACCACCATGTCGTAGACGTTGCGCTCGATGACCTCGCGATCCTCGTAGTGCGTCGTCAGGGCGTGCCAGTCCGCGACGAAGAAGAAGCTGTCGTAGTCGTGCTGCAGCCGCACCCAGTTCTTCAGGGCGCCGTGGTAGTGGCCGAGGTGCAGCGCCCCGGTGGGACGCATGCCGGACAGGACGCGGGCTCGCATGGCGGTACGGTCGGGAGCGTGAGGCGGAACCGGCGATTGTAGGCAGGCGGCGGCCGGGCTGTCCGCGATGGGCCGGTAGAATCGCGGCCCATGAAAAGAATAGTGGTCCTGGTCTCGGGCCAGGGCTCGAACCTGGACGCGATCGTGCGCGCGTCGATCGCGCAGGACTGGCCCGGCCGCGTGGTCGCTGTCCTCAGCAACCGTCCGGACGCCGGCGGCCTCGCGCGCGCGCAGGCGCACGGCATCGCCACCGCGGCGCTGGACCACAGGTCCTTCCCCGATCGCCTGGCCTTCGACGCCGCGCTGGGCGCCGAGATCGACCGCCACGACCCCGACCTCGTCGTGATGGCGGGCTTCATGCGCATCCTGTCGCCGGAGTTCGTCGCGCGCTACCAGGGCCGGATGCTCAACATCCATCCGTCGCTGCTGCCATCGTTCACCGGGCTGCACACGCATCGGCGCGCGATCGAGGCTGGCTGCAAGCTCGCGGGCGCGACCGTGCACTTCGTCGGTGCCGAGCTCGACCACGGTCCGATCGTGATCCAGGCCGCGGTGCCGGTGCGCGCCGGCGACGACGAGGCCGCGCTCGCCCGCCGCGTGCTGGCGGTCGAGCACGTGATCTACCCGCGCGCGGTCGGCTGGTTCGTCCGCGGCGAGATCTCCCTACAGGGCGGCCACGTCATGCACCGCGACAATGCGCCCCAATGGCTGATGGTCGACGAGCCCGATCCGGCCGCCTGACCACGCCATCCCCCGATCCGCCCCTCCTGCCCCAGCGGCGCCGCGCGCCGTCCGGGCCCGATTTCTGCGACAACCGCGAAAGTCCGCCGCCATGCACCCGAACGCCCTCCTCGACCTCGCCACCGACCTGCTGCGCGAGGTCGGCAAGCTCGACATGCCGGCCGACGTCGTGGTGTCCAACTTCTTCCGCAAGCACCGCCAGCTGGGGCCGCGCGAGCGCCACGCGCTGGCCGAGACCGCCTACGCCGTGCTGCGCCAGCGGCTGCTCTGGCAGCATCTCGCGCAGAGCGGCCACGGCGCGCTCGAGCGGCGCCTGGCGATCCTCGCATGGCAGGGCGGCGAGACGCTGATCCGCGGCGGCATGGGGCCGCAGGAGCAGCAGTGGCTCAACCAGGTGCGCGCGCTCGACCGCGGCGCCTTCTCCGAGAAGCTGCGCCACAACCTGCCCGACTGGCTGGCCGGCGCGCTCAAGGCCGAGCTCGGCGACGAGGGCTTCTGGGACTTCGTCGCGTCGATGTCCGGGCAGGCGCCGCTCGACCTGCGCGTGAACCTGCTCAAGACCGGCCGCGAGAAGGCGCAGGCCCAGCTCGCCGCGGCCGAGGTCCAGGCAGTCCCGACGCCGTACTCGCCCTGGGGCCTGCGCGTCGACGGCAAGCCGGCGCTGCAGAAGTCCGACGTCTTCCTGCGCGGCGACATCGAGGTGCAGGACGAGGGCAGCCAGCTGCTGGCGGCGCTCGTCAACCCCAAGCGCGGCGAGATGGTCGTCGACTTCTGCGCCGGCGCCGGCGGCAAGACGCTGGCGCTGGGCGCGGCGATGCGCAACACAGGGCGGCTCTACGCCTTCGACGTCAACGGCCACCGGCTGGACAAGCTCAAGCCGCGGCTCGCGCGCAGCGGGTTGTCCAACGTCCACCCGGCGCAGCTGACCAACGAGCGCGACGAACGCGTCAAGCGCCTGGCCGGCAAGATCGACCGCGTGCTGGTCGACGCGCCGTGCTCGGGCCTGGGCACGCTGCGTCGCAATCCCGACCTGAAGTGGCGGCTGTCGGCCAAGGCGATCGACGAGCTCGTCGAGCTGCAGGGCCGCATCCTCGACAGCGCCTGCCGCCTGCTGAAGCCGGGCGGCCGGCTCGTCTACGCGACCTGCAGCCCGCTGCGGCGCGAGGACGAGGCGATCGCCGAGGCCTTCGGCGCCGCGCATCCGCAGTTCGAGCGCCTGGACGCGGCGGAGCTGCTGAAGTCGGCCGGCGTCGAGCGCGCGGACGAGCTTGTCGTCGACGGCTACTTCCGCAGCTGGCCGCATCGCCACGGGATGGACGGCTTCTTCGCCGCGGCCTGGCAGAAATCCGCAGCGTGATGGTCGACCATTCGAAAAAACCGCATCGCGGGCCGCGGCCGTGCTGAACTTCACGCGCTTCGGATGCTCGAAAGGCTCCGCGTTGCCAAGGAATGCACGTTCTTGGCGGCGCATTTCGGTAGGCGCGCGCAGGCGCATCCCCCCTACAATTCGTCACCGCCCGGTTTTTCGGGCACCACAGGCAGGGCAATGATCGACTTCCAATCGGTTCTCGACGGTTTCGTGAGTTTCTTCTCCACCGGGCTGCTGCACGCGACCTGGTGGGAGATCGTCCTGTACACGCTGGTGACGACGCACATCACGATCGCGGCGGTCACGATCTTCCTGCACCGCGCGCAGGCGCACCGCGCGCTCGACCTGCACGCGATCCCCTCGCACTTCTTCCGCTTCTGGCTGTGGGTGGGCACCGGCATGGTGACCAAGGAGTGGGTCGCGATCCACCGCAAGCACCACGCCAAGTGCGAGACGGTCGACGACCCGCACAGCCCGCAGGTCCACGGCATCAAGAAGGTGCTGCTGGAAGGCGTCGAGCTCTACCGTGCCGAATCCAAGGTCAAGGAGACGATGACCAAGTACGGCCACAACACGCCGGACGACTGGGTCGAGCGCAACGTGTACAGCCGCTACCAGTGGCAGGGCGTGGCGCTGCTGATGATCCTGAACCTGGTGCTGTTCGGCGCGATCGGCGCGACCGTGTGGGCCGTGCAGATGCTGTGGATCCCGATCACCGCCGCCGGCGTCATCAACGGCATCGGCCACTACTGGGGCTACCGCAACTTCGAGGCCACCGACGCCTCTCGCAACGTGCTGCCCTGGGGCATCCTGATCGGCGGCGAGGAGCTGCACAACAACCACCACACCTATCCCACCTCGGCCAAGCTGTCCGTCAAGCCCTACGAGTTCGACATTGCCTGGGGCTACATCCGCGCGATGGAGATGGTCGGCCTGGCCAAGGTGCGCAAGACGCCGCCGCAGCTGCGCATGGGCCACGTCCGCCCCGTCGCCGACAACGAGACGCTGGAGGCGATCATCGCCAACCGCTACGAGGTGATGGCCAAGTACGCCCGCGAGATGCGCCGCGCGTGCGCTGCCGAGATGGCCCGCCTGCGCGCCGACCGCGCGGCCAACGGCTCGAAGCTGGCCAACCTGCGCCTCGCGCGCCGCTGGCTGCATCGCGACATCGAGAAGATCCCGGGCCACCTGCAGGCCACGATCGCCGCCACCGCCGCCGAGTCGCCGCAGCTGTCCAAGCTGGTGACCATGCGCGAGGAGCTGCGCGCCCTGTGGACGCGCACCAACGTCTCGGCCGAACAGGCCGTCTCCGACCTGCAGGCCTGGTGCAAGCAGGCCGAGGAATCGGGCATCGAGGCCCTGCGCGAGTTCTCGATGAAGCTGCGCGCCGCCCGCGCCTGACGCGTCCCCCGCCCGTCCGAAGAGCCCGCAGCCGCGGGCTTTTTTCATGGCGTCGGCGTTTCGAGGGGCCTTGCCGGTCGACGGTTCGTCGATTACGATGGCTTCGCACCAAACGAAGGATTGCGAAGCAACTACCGAAGTGCGGATTCGCGAGCCTTCGCGCATCATACGCATCGGGTCGCTCGTGGATCCTGCCCCGCCGTCCACGCCCGCCATCCGACCGCCGCCATGCGCTTCGACCTCGTCACCCTCAACCTCGTCCTCGCGATCGCCGAGACCCGCAGCATCACCCGCGGCGCCGAACGCGAGCACCTGGCGCTGGCCGCGGCCAGCAAGCGGCTGTCCGACCTCGAGGCGCGACTGGGCGTCGCGTTGTTCGATCGCCGCGCCCGAGGCGTCGACCTGACCGAGGCCGGTCGCGCGCTGGTCCGCCACATCCGCACGCTCAACGCCTCGCTGCACGCGCTGGAGAGCGAGGTCGTCGAGTTCTCGCGCGGCATCAAGGGGCATCTGCGGGTGGTGGCCAACGCGGGCGCGATCTCGGAATGCCTGCCGGCCGACCTCGCCGCCTTCGCGCGCGCGCACCCCGGCATCCGCGTGAGCCTGGAAGACCAGACGAGCGCCGACGTGCAGCAGGCCGTGGCCGAGGGTCGCGCCGACATCGGCATCTTCGTCGCCCCGGGCACGGACTCGCGCCTGGCGACGCGCCACTACAGCAGCGGCA
>DASVLN010000802.1:0-12091 GCA_036384855.1 Burkholderiaceae bacterium
GGAGCCCGACGCGCGCCTCGCCCGCGCACTGCAGGCCTTGCAGGCACCGGCCGGGCCGCCCGCGGCCCCGCTGCGCTGGATCCGCGCCAGCGCCGGCGAGCTGATGCACCAGGTCGACGTCGCGGACGTGCTGTTCTTCCACGCCGACGACAAGTACACCTGCGTGCGCACGGCGCGCGCCGAGCACCTGATCCGTACCCCGATCGCCGAGCTCGCGGCGCAGCTGGATGCGCGCGAGTTCCAGCAGGTGCACCGGTCGACCATCGTCAACCTCCGCCACCTCGCCGGCACGCGCCGCGACGACGCGAGCCGGCTGTTCGTGCGCGTGCGCGGCTGGGACGGCGAGCTGCCCGTCAGCCGCGCCTACGTGCACCTGTTCAAGCCGATGTGAGACGGGTCGCCTGGATACGGCACCCCGTATCCTTCAGGTACGCCGCAGCGCCGTCTCGCGCTGGCCCGGGGCGAGCGCACCCGCGCAGTCGGCCGCGAAGAACGCCCAGTTGTCGGCATTGCGGATGGTGTCGACGTGCGGGTTGCCGGCATGCGGCCCGATGCCGCACCAGGCATAGCGGGCCTGGCCGTTGTTGACGTCGTGCGTGCCGCAGACGAGGTGGCTCAGCTCGTGCACCAGGATGCGCGTCCAGTTCGCGAGGCCGCGCAGCACGTTGCCGCCCAGGTCGTCGAAGAACGCCCCCTCGACGTAGACGACGTCCAGGCCCTCGCTCCTGGCACGAAAGGCGAAGGCCTCGGTGCGCAGGAACTCGGACTCGTCGGCGCTCGTCGCGGCGCGGAACGGCACCCAGTCGGTGACGACGAAGTGGCCGCGGTTCAGCGTCGCGACGATCTCCTTGAAGCCGCGCGCCAGCGTGCCGGCGAGCGCCTCCAGCACTGCGTCCGGGACGCCGTCCTCCGCGAACCACCGCCGCACCAGGGCCCGTGCCTCGGCGCCGCCACGCCCGCGCTGCGACGTGTTGGCGAGCACCATGCCGGCTCGCTGGCACCACGCGAGGCCCTGCTGGGTCGCCGCGCCGAGCAGGCGCCGCTGCTCCTCGTTGAAATGCTCGCGCCGGCTGGCGGCCAGCCGCTGCACGCGCGCGGCGCTGCCCGCCTCGTCGACGAACTGGCGGCTCGGCCAGTTGGTGAACTCCGTGGGCAACGACACGATCCACACCCGCCGGTTGCCGGCGCGGCTTTGCAGGTAGACGTGGCGCAGCAGCTTCAGCGCGGCGATGCGGCGCGACTCGTCGGGCGACAGCGAGGCGCCGTCCGCGGCCCCGCCCGCGGCCTCGAGCAGCGCGAGCTCGTCGGCCTGGCGGCCGGGCTGCCCCTCGTCGAGCAGGCGCCGGCGCAGCTGGGCGAGCGCGTCCTCGCGCGCGACGTCGAAGCCGTCCCACGCCATCAGCGCGGCCAGCTGCTCGACGAGCGGGCGCCACGCCGGATCGAACCCGTCGCCGGCCATCAGCACGGCGCGGGCGGCGTCGTATTCGCTCCTGAATTTCCTGTTCCAGTCGACCATCGGATGCCTGTGCTCGCCGGCTCTCGCGGGCGCGAGGCCCTACGATACGCGAAGCCGCGCGGGCGGCCCATCCCGAGGGCGGGGGCTCGGCGCCCGATTCGGCGTGAACCGGGCGTGTCGCCATCAGTCCGGCGTCCAGTGCGTTTGGCCGGATCTACCCAGGGCACGCCCCTCAGCTCGCGCCCGGCGCCTTCGGCGGCACAGGCAGCGGTCGCACGAAGCGCATGACTTGCGGAGGCGTCGCCGGCGTCGCGCGGCGGGCTGTGCGGGTCTCGAAGTCGAACGCATAGTGCACGCCGTATTCATCTTCGACGTCGATGCCCTGCCCGTCGACCGACAGGTTCAGCGCCCTGAAGTGGCGCCCTGGCTGGAACGGGGCGGCTGGATCCTCATGGCTCGCGTAGATGAGCGCCGTCCATAGCTTCGCACCGGTCCTCGCGTCGAAAGCGGCCAGGTAGCCGCCTGGGATCTGGCCGGGCCCGACCGGAGGGTGTTCGTCCGGCATGTAGCGAATACCGTCGTGCTCGAGGGGCACGACTACCGGCGGCGGTGGCCGGCTGGGGTCGTGGCTCATCGAAGATTGTTCCTTGGACACACGGCAATGCGAAGCGAGACTGGCGTCCCATCCCGATGGGAGGACGGCCGACCGCGGCGGGCGCCCGTTGGTCATGGCGACTGCCGCACCGTGCCGCTGTCGATGTGATATGTGAAGCGGTCGCCCCGCGCGCTTCCGATCACGATCGCGGCGCGGCGCGGCGCGTCGAGCTTCATGGACAGGAAGAACACGTCGCCCACGTCGAGCTCGATCCAGCCGCCAGCGCCCGAGCAGTCAGCGCGGCGCAGCGGGCAGTTCGTGAACCTCGTGCGACGCGATGTCGATCTCGAATCGCCTGCCGCGGGAATTTTCGGCAAGGAGCCGGTGACCATCCTCGGACAGCGCGAGGCTGCGAATGAAGACCATCTGCACATCCCGCTCGAGATGCGGGACGAGTTCGATGCGGTAGAGCGGGGTCCACCACAGCGGCGTGCGTGTCGCAGCGTCTCGCGCGACGACGTAGACCGTCTGCGGATCGACCTCGGAGACGTCGCGGCTGGCCAGCGGCTCGTATAGGACGCCATCATGTTCGACGGGCGGCACTTCGGGTGGCGCGCGGCGACTGGCGCGGGGCATACCGGGTGGAGGCATGGCGGAATTCCTGTTCGTTGATGAGGCGGTTGGCGTCCGGGCGGCCGCCAGATGAAAGGCCGCTAAGGCTGCGACCGTGGTTCCGACCGACCACGCCGCCGCGACGCGACGATGTCGGCGCGCCATCGGTCTCAGATCACGCGCAGGGCCCGGGCCTTTTCGCCTGCGCCCAGCGCGCCGGCGCAGTCGGCAGCGAAGAAGGCCCAGTTCTCCGCATTGCGGATCGCCTCGGCCATCGGGAAATTGGCGTTGGGCTTGATGCCGTAGCCGCAATAGCGGGTCTGGGCGCCCTGGCCCATGTCGTCCGTCCCGACGCACAGATGAGACATTTCGTGCACGAGGATGCGCGCCCAGTTCGCCTGCCCCTTCAACACGTTGCCGGCGTTGAAGAAGTCCTCTTCGACATAGATGACATCCAGACGCTCCCTGCCAGACAGGCCGAAGACGAACGCTTCCGACGTGAGAAAGTCGTATTCGTCCGACGGGTAGGCGGCACCCCGAATAGGCACGAAGTCGGTCAGTATCACCTGGTTGCGATTGAGCGCCGCCGTGATGATATTGAAGCCCATGCGCAGCGTCGGCGCCAGCGCGGCGACCTGCGCGTCGCTGGCAATGCCGTCGCCAAACCATGTCTTGAGCAAGTCGAGCGCGTCCGCCTTGGCTTGGCCCGATCCGTTCAGCGCCCCCAGCACGACCTGCGCCTTCTGGCTCCAGCGCAACGCGGACAGCATGCCTGCCGACAGGTTGTCGATATCGATCTTCGAGAAGCGTTCGTTGTTGCTTCTCAACAGTGCCTTGACTGCGTCGGGCGAGGCGAGTCGAAACGCCTCACGCGGCCACTGGCGGAAGTCGAGCGGCAACGAGACGATCCAGCTGCTGTGTCCGCCGCGCTGCTGGGCCATGTAGACATGCCGCAGCGTCTTGATGGCCGCGGCGCGACGGCGCTCGTCCGGGTCGAGCAACGGCGACGCGGAGGCGGCATCCAGAATCCGCGTCGCCTCGTCGGCCGACGGCGGCTCGCCAGGGCGCGGCGTGCTGACCCAACTGCGCAAGGCGTCGAACGCCTGCGCGCCCGAGGGCTCGAAGCCCGTGGCACCGACCCCCTTGGCCAACTCGGCCTGCAGCTTCGAGAACGGTGCCGAGAAACCTTTCGCGCCGATCGCGGATTGCACCGCGTCGTACTCCGGGGTGAACGGCTTGTCCCACCAGGCCATGTCTCTGAGCTCCTGTTCTCGCGGATTCCAGGCATGCACCGATGGGTGCGCGCCGCCGCGACCACCGGCCACGATATGCGAAGACAGCTTGCTTCGCGCCCCTCGAACGGGGGGGGCCAGCCCGGCTGGACAGCCGACTGCCGTAGAAAGCAACACGCCGCGCAGGCTGCAGGAGCCTGCACGGCGCATGTGCAAATGGGTCGCTGCGCGGGCTCAGAACTCGTACGAGAAGTCCCCATCCTTCACGCCGACGTTCACGCGCTCGATGGCCTTGCCTTCCATCATGCGGGTGAGGAACTCGCGGCTGATCTCGGGCAGCATCGTGTTGGTCAGGATCGCGTCGATCATGCGGCCGCCCGACTCGCTCTCGGTGCAGCGGCTCACGACCAGCTTGACGACGTCGTCCGAGTAGGTGAACGGCATCTTGTAGCGCGCCTCGACGCGCTTCTTGATGCGACCCAGCTGCAGCCCGACGATCTTGCCCAGCATCTCGTCGGACAGCGGGTAGTACGGGATCGTGACGAGGCGGCCCAGCAGCGCGGGCGGGAAGATCTTGAGCAGCGGCTCGCGGATCGCCTTGGCCATGCCCTCGGGGTCGGGCATGAGGTCGGGATCCTTGCAGAGGTTGGCGATCATCTCGGTGCCGGCGTTGGTCGTCAGCAGGATGAGCGTGTTCTTGAAGTCGATCTGGCGGCCCTCGCCGTCCTCCATCCAGCCCTTGTCGAAGACCTGGAAGAACAGCTCGTGCACGTCGGAGTGCGCCTTCTCGACCTCGTCGAGCAGCACGACGCTGTACGGCTTGCGGCGCACCGCCTCGGTCAGCACGCCGCCCTCGCCGTAGCCGACATACCCCGGGGGGGCACCCTTGAGCGAGGAGACGGTGTGCGCCTCCTGGTACTCGCTCATGTTGATCGTGATGAGGTTCTGCTCGCCGCCGTACAGCGCCTCGGCCAGCGCGAGCGCGGTCTCGGTCTTGCCGACGCCCGAGGTGCCGGCCAGCATGAACACGCCGATCGGCTTGTTCGGGTTGTCCAGGCCGGCGCGCGAGGTCTGGATGCGCTTGGAGATCATCTCCATCGCGTGGTCCTGGCCGATCACGCGCGCACCGAGCAGGCGCGGCAGCTTCAGCACGGTGTCGATCTCGTTGGCGGCCATGCGACCGACCGGGATGCCGGTCCAGTCGCCGACGACGCTCGCCACGGCCTGGAAGTCCACCGTCGGCAGGATCAGCGGGTTCTCGCCCTGCAGCTTGGCCAGCTCGTCCTGCACGCCGCGCAGCTCGGAGGTCAGGTCGGCGCGCTCGCCGTCGCTGAGCGTCGCCTTCGCGTCGGCGGCCTTGTCGGCGCTCGCCTCCAGCGTGCTGCCGGTGCCCTCGACGGAATGGCCGCCGTCGCGCAGCTTGGCGCGCAGGGAGAGCAGCCGGTCCACCAGCGCCTTCTCGTCATTCCAGCGCTGGGTCAGCGCGGCCAGGCGCTCGCGTTCGGCGACGAGCGCCGCCTTCACGGCCTCGTCGCGCTCGCGCGTGTCGATGCCGATCGCGGACTCGCGGGCGATGATCTGGGTCTCGGTCTCGAGCGCCTCGATCCGGCGCTGCGAGTCGTCGACCTCGGCCGGCACCGCATGCAGGCTGATCGCGACGCGCGCGGCGGCCGTGTCGAGCAGGCTGACCGACTTGTCCGGCAGTTGCCGCGCCGGGATGTAGCGATGCGACAGCCTGACCGCGGCCTCGAGCGCCTCGTCGAGGATCTGCACCTTGTGGTGCTTCTCCATCGTGCTGGCGACGCCGCGCATCATCAGGATGGCCTTGGCCTCGCTCGGCTCGTCGACCTGGATGTTCTGGAAGCGGCGGGTCAGCGCCGGATCCTTCTCGATGTGCTTCTTGTACTCGGCCCACGTCGTGGCGCCGACCGTACGCAGCTGGCCGCGCGCGAGCGCCGGCTTGAGCAGGTTGGCCGCGTCGCCGGTGCCGGCGGCGCCGCCCGCGCCGACCAGCGTGTGGGTCTCGTCGATGAACAGGATGATGGGCTTGGGGCTCGCCTGCACCTCGTCGATGACCGAGCGCAGGCGCTGCTCGAACTCGCCCTTCATGCTCGCGCCGGCCTGCAGCAGGCCGACGTCCAGCGCGAGCAGTTGCACGTCCTTCAGGCTGGGCGGCACGTCGCCGCGCACGATGCGCTGGGCGAAGCCCTCGACCACCGCCGTCTTGCCGACGCCGGCCTCGCCGACCAGGATCGGGTTGTTCTGGCGCCGGCGCATCAGGATGTCGATGACCTGGCGGATCTCGTCGTCGCGGCCGACGATCGGATCCATCTTGCCGCTCCTGGCCTGCGCCGTGAGGTCGACCGTGAACTTCTTGAGCGCCTCCTGCTTGCCCATCTGGGCCGGGGCCATCGCGCCGCTCGCCTCGCCCGGCGCCGCGCCGCCGCCGACGTTGGAGCCGTCGTTGGCTGCGAGCGTGTCCTCCGGCGAGCCGTTGACGATCTTGGCGAAGTTGTCGGTGAAGTCGTCCGGCTTGATCTTGCGGAATTCGCCGGACAGCGCGTACAGCGCGTTGCGCAGCGAGGGCTTCTTCAGGCCGCCGACCATCAGCAGGCCCGTGCGCACGGCGCTCTCGCCGTACTGCAGCGTGCCGTACAGCCAGGCCTCCTGGATCATCTCCTCGATCACGGGCGAGAAGTCCGAGATCGCCGTCGCGCCACGCGGCAGGCCGTCCAGCGCGGTCGTCAGGTCGGAGGCCAGGCGCGACGCATCTAGCGCGTAGTGCTTGAAGATGCGGTGCAGGTCGCTGTCCGTGTTCTGGATCAGCTGGTGCAGCCAGTGCACCAGCTCCACGTACGGGTTGCCCCGAAGCTTGCAGAAGACCGTGGCGCCTTCCACGCCCTTGTAGGCCATCGGATTGAGCTTGCCGAACAAGGCGACGCGACTGATTTCACTCACGGGGACACTCCTCTGTGGGCGCTGGGTGCGCCGAATTCGAATCTGTTGGTAACGAACGCATTGGAGCCGCGATCGACCCGCATTTCAATACCCTCTTGCGCGGGGTCGCGGCGCCGTCGTCGCGCTCAGGTGATGCCCAGGCGCAGGTCGGTCGCGTCGGTCGACTCGCGCCGGCGCCCGATCCATGACGTCCACCCCAGCCGGCCGGCGCCGCCGAGCCGCACCGCGGGCACCTCCTCGCGCTTGAGGACGAGGTGCATCTCGCAGGACAGCTCGTAGCCGACGTAGTTCAGCACCCAGTCGCGCAGGCGGCGCATGCTCTCGCCTCCGGGCAGGAAGCGCTCGTACTCGGCGAGGGTCAGCGGGCCGATCTCGACGCGGAAGCGCGTCTGGCAGTCCCACACGCGCGCGCCGACGACGGCGTTCTCGCCGAGCGCCACCGGGTTCGCCCGCAGGCCGACGCGCGAGCGTGCCTCCTCGGGCAGGCGCATCCAGTGCGGCTCCCATTGGTGGACGCGCACGCGCACCCGGAAGAAGTCGTTGAGGATGCGTTCCAGGCCCTCGGCGCCGTGCACGGCGCGCCCCAGGATGCCCGCCACCGCCAGCCGCGCGCCGTCCGGCACCGAGTCCCGCGTCCTGAGCGAGCTGAGGCCGTAGCCGGCGACGGAGCCGACCCAGCGGCTGAACGGGTCGTTGTCCGGGCGGTCGAGGCTCACCGTCGGCTGGGACTCGGCCCAGGCACGGTACAGCAGCGACATCATCCGGTGGTGGAACATGTCCAGGAAGCGCACCAGCGCGCGATCGGCCGGCGCGCGGCGCGCGCGCTCGCGCGCGAACTCCGTCAGGTGCAGCGGCAACGGGCCGTTGGCGCCGAACAGCCCGAAGAAGCGCACGGTCAGCGTCGGCGCCGCGTTGCCCTCGCCCGGCGTGAATCCCGCGAGCGTCGACGGCGCGAACGCGAGCGATGGCGACTGCGCGAAGCGGATCGGATCGTCGCGCAGCCGCAGCGAGGTGCCGATCCGCGGCAGTCCCGGATGCGCATTCTCCAGCAGGCGCACGGACTGGAAGAAGCCGAACTTGAACGGGGTCTCGGTCAGCGCCTGCAGCAGTTGCTTGCGCGCCTCGTAGCGTTCGGCGGCCGCGGCCTCCTTGCGGGCCAGCATGTCGGCCACCGCGAACGCGCTGGGCGCGACCGCCGACTTCACGACGTCGATCGCGCCGAGCACGTCGGCGACGCTCATCAGCCGCGTCGACTCCGAGTCGTCGTCCGCATCGCGATCCGACACGTCACTCACAGCAAGCCTCCGAGCCGGCGCCCGGCAGGGCGCACGGCCCAAGCGGCAGCCGCGGATCCGGCTTCGCCGGGCCGCTGGGTGCGCCCCCTCGGGGGAGGCGCCGCAGGCGCTTCGGGGGGAGCGACATGTCTGCAGCCGCGGAACCGGCTTCGCCGGGCCGCTGGCTGCGCCCCCTCGGGGGGAGGCGCCGAAGGCGCTTCGGGGGGAGCGACATGTCCGCAGCCGCGGAACCGGCTTCGCCGGGCCGCTGGGTGCGCCCCCTCGGGGGGAGGCGCCGCGGGCGCTTCGGGGGGGTCACAGGACCGAACGGGCGCCGATGCGCGGCGGCCAGGTCTTGATCACGCCCCGCGTCTGCGAGGTCAGCACCAGCTGCGTGAAGCTGTTCATGCTGGCGTAGCGCGCGATGAAGCGATCGAGCACCGCGCCCAGCACCACGATGCCGGTACCCTCGAATGCGCGCTCGTCCATCGCCAGCTTCACCTTGGTGCCGCGGCCGAAGACGATCGGGCCCTTGACCGGGACGCGGCTGATCGCCGCCTCGCTGCGCACCGAGACCAGCCCCTCGAGCTGCTTGTGCAGCGGCGAGAGCTCGTCCAGGCCATACAGCGACAGCAGCTCGCGCAACGCCGCCGCGCCACCGCCGCCTTCGCTGTCGATCAGCGACAGGTAGTTCAGCGACAGGTGGCTCAACGCGCGCCAGGGCGCCTGGCCCTCGCCGATCGGGGCGATCGGGCGCGTCGGCCCGCGGATGCACCGCACGCCCTTGACCGGCGTGTTCTCCTCGAGGAAGAAGTCGTTGGCGCTGCCCACCGACAGCGTCAGCGGCAGGTCGCGGTTGGACGACAGCGTGTCGATCGCGAGCTGCACCACCGAGCTCGGCCACGGCGCGGTCTTCGGGTCGGCCAGCGTGATGTACAGCTCGGTGCCGATGTAGCCGCTGCGCGGGCCGCGCGCGCGCGTCGCGTCCGACACCACGCGCTGGATGCGGCGCGTCGAGAAGTAGGCGTAGGCGTCGCTGTCGGCGTCGTCATAGCGCGCGTACAGCGGCTTGAACTCACGCACCTGCGTGACGCCGGACTTGTCGATGCCCTGCACAGAGACCAGCGAATGCACCTCGTAATCGATCGGCCGCGCGCGATCGGCGATGACGTGGAACTCGTGGTCGCGGGTGTTGATCTCGACGCGGTCGGCGCGCTTGCGAAACAGGTTGATCGCCGGCGTGCAGTGCAGCGCGAAGCTGCTCGCGTCGAGCGACTTCTCGAGCGTCGTGTCGCTGCGGTCGGTGATGAACAGCAGCTCGAACTCGGACGTCGTGCCCCGGGCTAGCAGCTGGCGCAGGCCGCGCAGGCGCGCGAACAGGTAGCGCGCGGGGAACGCGGAATACTCCTTCAGCAGCCGGTAGCCGGCGAGCGAGCGGTCGAGCGCCGGCAGCAGCGCCTCGTCGTCCTCGAAGCCCCCGGCCACCAGCGCGTCCGCCCCCAGCACGCCGACCAGCGCATGGCGCTTGAGCGGCTCGACCACCGCGATCGCATGGCAGCGCGCGAACAGCTGCTCGTAGACCCGATGCGCGATGCCGTCGTCGCCCGACAGGTGAAGCACGAGCTCGTCGAGCTCCAGATCCTTGCACAGCAGGGACGCGCCGACCTTGAAGCGCACGCGCAGGCAGGCGTTGGGCGAGACGATGCCCGACAGCGCCGGCGCCGGCACGTCGGTCACGTGCGACTGGAAGCGCGCCTGCGCGATCCGCAGCGGCCACAGGCGCACGGCCTGGCCGGTCGTGAAGCGGCAGGCGGTGCGTTCGCCCGGCTGCAGGCGCGAGCTCATGACGCTGCCGCGCGGCACCTCGGGGCCGACGGCGAGAGACGGGTCGTCGAGATCCGGCTCCATCTGCGCGATCAGCATCGACGGCGTCGGCGCGAGGTAGCCGGGGTAGACCAGCTCCAGCAGGTGCTGCGTGAAGTGCGCGTACTCCGAGTCCTGCTGGTAGTGCACGCGCGCCGCCAGGAAGGCGAAACCCTCCAGCAGGCGCTCGACGTAGGGATCGACGCATTCGCCGCCGGCCACGGTGCCGTCCAGCGCGAGGCGGGCGGCGATCTTCGGATGCTCGCGCGCGAACTCCGCCGCGGCGTCGCGGATGTGCAGCAGTTCCTGCCGGTAGTAGCCGAGGAGTCGGGAATCCATGGGCGATCTCGGACGGCACCGCTCAGGGCGCCTTGGTCTCCATGACGTTGGTCATGCCGCTCTCCAGGTCGATCTCCGTGCGCATGAAGATCTCCAGCGGCACCGGCTGCGACCAGAGCTGGCCCTCGATGCGGAAGCCGAGGACGTTGTGCGAGTCGGCCGACATCTTCTCCGCGCGCACCTTGAGCGTGTGCGCGATGATGCGCGGCTCGAAGCGCAGGATCACGTCGCGCAGCACGCGCGAGAGCTCGGTGACCTCGTACTGCGAGGCGGGGCGGCCGGCCAGCGGCGGCAGGCCGTAGTTGATGACCGAGCCGGTGAGCAGCTCGTCGTCGTTCAGGCTCTCGCTGCTCTGGACGGCATTGAACAGCCAGTTCAGGTCCCGCAGGACGTTGTCGCGCAGCTTCTGCAGCGACGCGGCGCGATTCTCGCGCGGCTCCGTGAGCTTGCCCGGCTCGTCGTCGATCAGGCGGTCGAGGAGCGACGGGTAGAGCCGGTCGCGCGAGAGCGCTTCAGCCATGGGCGGTTCTCAGCCTCTCACGCGGCGGCATCGGCGACGTCGCCGCCCTCGCCCGGCTCGACGGCCGTCGCCGGTGCCTCGGGCTCGCACTCCAGCGTGACGGTGCGCACGTCGAGCAAGGCGATCTCGGTCTGGTCGGTGGTCAGCATGCGCTGGCCGACGCCGTGCCAGGCGCCACCGGGCTGCTCACGCCAGTCGGTCGCGCGCGCGAGGCGCAGCGGGCCGTCGGCCTCGCGCTCGGTGCCGGGATAGCGGGTCGGGATCAGAGCGACGTTCGCGGCGCCGTTGGCCAGCGTCAGCGTCGCGGGCGCCCACACGAAGTCGCGCAGGTCGGCGGGCTTCTCGATCTCGACGCGCATCAGGCGCGAGACCGGCACCCAGTAGTACTTGCCGTTGATGATCGCCTCGACGACCGGGCCGAGGCGGCCGTCGGCATCGGCCAGCCAGGCAAAGGGCTCGTCGTTGAGCGTGCCGGCGGTCGCGGGCGCGGCCTCGAGCGAGCGGGCGCGCAGGTCGGTCGCGGCATCGCGGTGACCTTCGGCATCGAGGCGCAGCGCCTCCAGCATGCCGGCGAGCCAGTCCTGCGGCTTGCCCAGCACCAGCGGCGAGCGCTTGCCGTCGAAGACGTCGCGCCGCAGCACCTCGCAGCGCAGCGCCTCGCGGTAGGTCTCGACCATCGGCTTGGAGGACGGGTCCAGCTCCAGCAGCACGTCCAGCTGCGTGGCCGCCTTCACCCATTCGCCCTGCACGCAGTACAGCTGGAACAGGAAGATGCGCAGGTCGGAGCGTTGCGGCTGCTTCTGGATCATCCGACGCAGGTCGTCGAAATGCGCCAGGGGATCGGCGGAGGAAAACTGCATCGCGAGATCGATGGACGCCATGAACACTCACCCCGAGGGTCGAAAGGCAGACGCCGGCATCGCTGCCGGCGTCCGTGGGTATGCGGGTCTTCCGGGACGGGGGACGGCAGCCGGCTGCGGTCCGGCCCGCCGTGTCGCCCGGAAGACGACGAGCCGACCCGCGGGCGGGCCGGCGTCGCTCGGAACTCAGTCCTTCGAGTTCTCGGCGATGTTCCAGTTCATCGACGGCTTGTCGCCCGTGCCGCCCTTCGGGGTCTGCTCGACGTAGTCGACCTTGACCGAGGCGAAGTTCAGCGTGACGTTCTCCGTCAGGCGGTCCTCGCCGCCCGAGCCGCCTTGCGACACCGAGGTCACGAGGACTTCGGTCATCGTGATCTTCAGG
>DASVLN010000803.1:0-1598 GCA_036384855.1 Burkholderiaceae bacterium
CGCCGAGGCCGCGGCCAACGAGGCGCTCGCGCATTTCCGCGTGACGGGCTCGGCGCGCGGCCAGGCGTTCGCCCTCAACGCGCTGGGCATCGTCGCCTGGCGCCGCGGCGTGCCGTCGCGGGTGCTGGAGTTCACCGGCGAGGCGGTGGTGCTCGCGCGCGCGGCGGAGGAGCCGGTGCTGCAGGTGCGCATCGCCAACACGCTGGGCGCGGTGCTCAACGACATCGGGCGGCTGCCGGAATCGGTGCAGATCCTCGAGGAGGGCCTGCGCGCGTCGCGCGGCTTCCCGGACGAGGCCGTCGTGCTGCGCCTGCGGGCCAACCTGGCGCTCGCACTGGCCCGCTGGGCGCTGCGCGAGTTCGATGAACGCCTGCCCGAATCGGCCTGGCGCCCTCGCGCCGAGCGCGCGATCGAGGTGATGCGTCCGGCGATCGACGCCTGGCGCGAGCGCGGCCGCCCCGAGCTGCTGAGCAACGTGCTCGAGAACCTGGCCGTCGCCCACATCGTGCTCGGCCGGCTCGAAGACGCGCACGCGACGCTGGACGAGGCCGAGCGACTCATGGATCCGGCCTCGGCGCGCCACTCGATCGTCTTCTTCAGCTGCGTGCGCGCCCGCGCGCACCTGCAGGCCGGCGAGCCGCTGCTCGCGCTGCAGGCGGTCGAGCGCGGCCGCGCCGCCGTCGACGCGCGCGGCGGCCACATCTACATGGACGAGGTGCATCGCCTGAAGTCGCTCGCCCACGAGGCGCGCGGCGAGCTGCGCGAGGCGCTCGACGCCTACAAGCGCTTCCACGAGCTGCGCACGCGGCTGGTGCTGGAGCGCGCGGAGCAGCAGGCGAGCGCGCTCGCGATCACGCTCAACACCGAGCGCGCGCTGCGCCAGGTCAGCGAGGAGCGCGACCGCGCCGAGCGGGCCCATCGCGAGGCGCGCCACGACCAGCTCACCGGGCTGGCCAACCGGCGCCGCTTCGACGAGTACCTGGCCGGCATGCTGCCGCGCGCGACCGACGAGCAGCCGATCTCGCTCGTGCTGATCGATCTCGACCATTTCAAGTCGATCAACGACCGCTACCGCCACCTCGCCGGCGACGCCGCGCTGCGCTGGGTCGCGCGCCACCTGCAGGCGCAGTGCCGCCAGGTCGACCTGCCGGCGCGGCTGGGCGGCGACGAGTTCGCCCTGGTGCTCAACGCGCCGCTGGCCGTCGCGCACCAGGTCTGCACGCGGCTGCGGGTGGCGGTGGCCGGGCGCTCGTCCGAGCTGCCGTCCGATGTCACCATCCGCTTGAGCGCCGGCATAGCGGAAGCGACCGCGCCGTGCGATCCTCAGCACCTGTTCCGCCGCGCCGACGAGGCGCTCTACGCGGCCAAGGCCGGCGGCCGCGACGGCGTCCGCCACGACGGCCCGGGCGCCGGCGTCCGCCGGACCGACAAGGAATACCGACCATGACCACCGACCTCCAGCGCGGCCTCTACGACGCCGACCCCGCCATCGCCGATGCCGCCCCGCCGGGCCCGCTGCCGGCGCAGGAGATCAGCACCGAGGTGCTGATCGAGAAGTACGCCAAGGGCGACGAGGACGACGTCGACGCGGTGCGCCG
>DASVLN010000804.1:0-1954 GCA_036384855.1 Burkholderiaceae bacterium
CGTCCCCGCGGCGCCGGCCAAGCCGCGCGACCCCTTCTTCGATCGCCCTTACGAGGCCTCCGCCCCGGAAGGCGCCAAGCCGGCGTGGGAGAAGGAGGCGCCGGCCACCGCCACGCCGCCGGTCGGCCGCGCGGCGCTGTCGGCCAACATCCGCTCCAAGCGCAAGGTCGCCGCGCTGCTCGGGGGCGGCTCGAAGAACTGACGCGCGTCGCGTCTCCCGCGCCTGGCCAGGCCCGTCGCACCTCCGTGCCGCGGGCCTTTTCTTTGGCGGTCGCCGGCCGCTCAGGCGAGCAGGCTGAACACCGCCGGCACGCGGTCGGGCAGGGCGACGCGGGCGGCCTTCCATTCGGCGGCGGTGCGCGTCGAGGCCCAGCCCTCGGCCAGCGTGAGGCCGCAGGCGATCGCCAGGCGCGTCGTGGGTGCGAGCGCGTCGATCGCGGCCTCCAGCATCGCGGCGTTGCGGTAGGGCGTCTCGATGAAGACCTGCGTCTGGTCCAGCTTGCGCGAGGCGGCCTCCAGCTCGCGCAGGCGGGCGCGCCGCGGGCCCGCGTCCGTCGGAAGGTAGCCGTGGAACACGAAGCTCTGGCCGTTCAGGCCGCTGGCCGCCAGCGCGAGGGTGATCGAGCTCGGCCCGCTCAGCGCGACGACGGCGATGCCGAGCCGGTGCGCCGCGCCGACGACGAAGGCGCCCGGGTCCGCGACGCCCGGCAGGCCGGCCTCGCTCAGGAGCCCGACGTCGTGGCCAGCGAGTGCCGGCGCGAGCAGCCGCTCCCACGGCGAGGCCTCGCCGCGCGCGCCCGCGGCGGGCGGCGGGCGATGGCCCCCCTTGGGCGGCCGCGGCAGCTCCGCGATCGCCGTCTGCTGCAGCGGCTGCGCGAGCGGCGCGAGCGCGTCGACGCGCTTGAGGAAGGCCCGCGCGCTGCGCGCGTCCTCGACGATCCAGTGCCCGAGCCGCGCCGCCTGCGCGATCACTCCGGCAGCCAGGACGTCGCCCAGCGGCACCTCGGCCGCGCCGAGATCCAGTGCGTTGGGCATCAGCAGCAGGCGGCCGCGGGCAGTCATCCGGCGCTCCCCAGCGGGTCGAGGCCGGCGGCGCGGATCAGCGCGCAGGTGCGCATCAGCGGCAGCCCGACGAGCGCGGTCGGGTCGTCGGACTCGATCGCCTCCAGCAGCGCGATGCCCAGCGTCTCGGACTTGGCGCTGCCGGCGCAGTCGTAGGGCTGCTCGGCGCGCAGGTAGAACTCGATCTCCGCATCGGTGAGCGTGCGAAAGCGCGTCGTCACCGGCGCGCGCCGCAGCTCGGCGAAGCCGGTGGAGGCGCGCACCACGGCCACCGCGGTCTGGAACACGATCGCGCGGCCGCTCATCTCGCGCAGCTGGGCGGTCGCGCGCGCGTGGTCGCCGGGCTTGCCGATGGCGCGGCCGTCGACGTCGGCGACCTGGTCCGAGCCGATGACCACGGCATCGGGGAAGCGGGCGGACACCGCGCGCGCCTTGGCCAGCGCGAGGCGTTCCGCGAGAGCGGCGGGGGCCTCGCCGGGCAGCGGCGTCTCGTCGACGTCGGGCGAGACGGCGCGGAAGGGCAGGCGCAGGCGCTCGAGCAGTTCGCGGCGGTAGCGGGAGGTGGAGGCGAGGATCAGCTCGGGGCGGGAAGACGGTACGGAGGAATCGTGGGCCATGGCGGATTGTCGCGGGGAACGATGGCGTCGCCATCGAAGCTCGCATCGAAAGATGGCCCGTTGTCGGATCGGCGTGCGCAAGCGCGTCGGCCCGCGCGGCCGTTCCTTGCGGGCCGCGCCCATAAAATCGGGCGATGACCACGCATTCCCCTGATCCCCGCCGTCTCGACGTCGCCCGCTTCGCCGACGACGCCGGCGAGCTCGACGGCACCTGGCCGGTCGCCGAGCTGACCCGGTTGGCCGACAGCGAATGCCCGCCGGACGCCGCGGGCGAC
>DASVLN010000805.1:0-7405 GCA_036384855.1 Burkholderiaceae bacterium
TCCGCCGCCGCCTCCGCCCGCGCCGGCACCCGCCCCTGCGCCCGAACCCGCTCCCGCGCCGCCGCCACCCGTCGTCGCGCCCAAGGCGCCGGACATCGTCACCGAGCAGCTCAAGGAAAAGCAGAGGCAGCAGCAGCTGCGCGAGCAGCAGGAGAAGCTCGAGCAGCAGAAGCTGGCGCAGCAGAAGGCGGAGCAGGCCAAGGCCGAGCAGGCGAAGGCGGAGGCACAGAAGAAGGCCGAGCAGCAGAAGCAGGCGCAACAGCAGAAGGAGCTCGACGCCAGGATCATCGCCAAGCTGCGCGAGCAGAACCTGGCGGCGATGAGGGCGCAGCTCTCGGGCGCCGGCGTGCCGATGCAGTCCGGGACGGCGGCGCAGAGCCGCGGCCCGTCGGCCGACTACGCCGGGCGCATCAAGGCGCGCGTGCGGCCCAACATCGTGTTCGACAACAGCACGATCCCGGGCAACCCCGAGGCCGACGTCGAAGTGCGCTGTGCGCCCGACGGCACGATCATCGGACGCCGCATCGTCAAGTCCAGCGGCGTGGCGGCCTACGATGACGCCGTGCTGCGCGCGCTGGACCGCACGCAGGTGCTGCCGCGCGACAAGGATGGCTCGATCCCGAACCCGATGACGATCGCCTTCCACCCGCAGGACCAGTGATCCGCGGGCGCCGCGCTGCCCGCGGTCGGGTCGCGGCCCGGCCTACTTCTTCGGCGGCTGCGTCGCCCCGCCCAGCGACTTGCAGGTGCCCTTGGCGACGTACTTCCAGTCGTCGGGCGAATTGTCCTTCTTGGCCTGGCCGGCGCACGAGTGCGTGCCGGTCGGGCTCGCGCAGTCGTTCTGGCCGGCCTTGGCGATGCCGTAGCACTGCTCCTTGTTCTTGTTGTCGTCGGCGGCGTGGGCGGCCTGTGCGAGCCCGAGGGCGAGCAGCGACGCGAGGGCCGAGGTGGCGAGGGGACGGTGGCTCATGGCGGATTCCCGGCTGGAGATGGACGACCCGGCTGGCCGGGCGGAGGTGCGCGCAGTGTCGCCGAAGCCTGCCCGGGCGCCAACCGGCCCGCGGCTGCAGCGCGACGAATGCCACGATTGCACGCCAATCGTGAACTCCCGACACGCGACTCCCGCGATTGCTCGTTGCGGTCGCGGGGGACGCCGCTCACAATGGCCCGATCCCGCCTCCCGGCGCGGCCGCCCGTCGCCGCGCCCGACCCGGACACCGGAGTCCGCGCTTGCCCGACCCCCATCCCGACGTCCCGTCCGCCGCGATCGCCGACAGCCTGTTCACCGACACGCTCCAGGGCCTGTCCATCGGCGTGCTGTGGACGACCGTCGATGCGCGCCTGCGCCACGCCAATAAGATCGCCAGCGCCTGGCTGGGCCGCGGCGAGGGCGGGCTGCAGGGCGCGTCGCTGTTCGACCTCGTGGAGGATTTCGGGCTCGCCGACTGGAGCCGCCTCCTGCACGACTCGGCCGGCACGCAGGGCCTGCACCGCCTGACCATCGCGCCGCCCGGCGGCGCGCGGCGGACGCTCGGCGTGCGTCCTGCGGCGCTGGTGCACGACGGCCAGCCGATGGTCGCGCTGCTGATGGCCCCGATCGAGGACCGGCTCGAGGCCGAGAGCATCGAGGGCCTGCAGCGCGAGGTGCTCGAGGCGATCGCCCTCGGCCGGCCGCTGAACGCGGTGCTCGACCTCTTGTGCCGGCGCGTCGAGTCGCTCGCGCCCGGCCTCGCGTGCTCCGTGCTGCTGATCGAGAAGAACGGCACGGTGACGCCCGCGGCCGGCCCCAGCCTGCCGCCGGCCTACGTCGAGGCGCTGGCCGGCGCGCCGATCGGCCCGCGCGCCGGCTCGTGCGGCACGGCGGCGTGGCGACGCGAGGCGGTCGAGGTCACGGACATCGCGACCGACCCGCTGTGGGCCGACTTCCTCGGCCTGCTGCCGCTGCTGGGCATGGCCGCGTGCTGGTCGACGCCCATCATCGCCACGAGCGGCGAGGTGGTGGCGACCTTCGCGCTGTACTACCGCGACAAGGGCTCGGCGCCCCCCTATCACCGCCGCATGGTCGAGGCCTGCGTGCCGCTGTGCCGGGTGGCGATCCAGCACGAGGCCAACCGGCTCGAGATCGAGCGCCTGGCCTACTTCGACCCGCTCACCGGCCTGCCCAACCGGCGCCTGTTCGCCGACCGGGCGCGCCAGGCGCTGCAGCTCGCCGCGCACAGCCACGGCGCCGGGGCGCTGCTGCTGCTGGACCTCGACCGCTTCAAGACCACCAACGACTCGCTCGGCCACGGCGCCGGCGACGAGGTGCTGCGAGAGACGGCGCGTCGGCTCCAGCGCGAGGTCGGCGAGTCGGCCACGGTCGCGCGCCTGGGCGGCGACGAGTTCGTGGCCCTGCTGCCGCGCTGCGGCCCGGTCGAGGCGATGCACGTGGCCGAGCGGCTGCGGCTGGCGCTGGCGGCGCCGCTGCGGGTGGCGGGCATGCAGATCGAGGTGTCGACCAGCGTCGGCATCAGCGTCTTCCCGCAGGACGGCTCCGACCTCGACCGCCTGCTGAAGAACGCCGAGATGGCCATGTACGAGGCCAAGCGCGCCGGCCGCGGCACCGCGCGCTTCTTCACGAGCGGGATGAACGACGTGATCGCGCAGCGCCTGCAGATGGAGAGCGCGCTGCGCCAGGCGGTCGCCGCGCGCGCGCTGGAGCTGCACTACCAGCCCAAGATCGCCCTGGCCGACGGCGCCTGCACCGGCGTCGAGGCGCTCGTGCGCTGGACGGATCCCGTGCTGGGCGCCGTGCCGCCCGACCGTTTCATCGCGCTCGCCGAGGAGTGCGGGCTGGTCGGCGCGATCGACGCCTGGGTGCTCGAGACCGCGTGCGCCCGGCTCGCCCGCTGGCAGCGCGCCGGCGTGGCCGTGCCGGCGGTCTCCGTCAACGTCTCGCCGCTGCGCCTGCACCAGGACGACGTCCCGGCCCATGTCCGCCGCGTGCTGGCCGACAACGGCCTGCCTCCGGCTGCGCTCTCGCTGGAGATCACCGAGCGCGTCATGCTCAGCGACGACGAACGCGTGCGCGCCGACCTCCACGCGCTGCACGACATGGGCGTGCGGCTGTCGGTGGACGACTTCGGCACCGGCTACTCCAGCCTCGGCTACCTCAAGCGGCTGCCGGTCGCGGAGCTCAAGATCGACCGCAGCTTCGTGGCCGACCTCGAACGCGACGAGAGCGACCGCGCGCTCGCCTCGGCGGTCATCGGCATCGGCCGGGCGCTCGGGCTGCAGGTCGTCGCCGAGGGCGTCGAGACCGCCGGCCAGCGCGCCGTGCTCGAGGACATCGGCTGCGATGCCGTGCAGGGCTTCCTGTACACGCGGGCGCTGCCTGCCGACGGCCTCGAGGCCTGGCTCGCGGCCCGCGACGCGGCCGCGACAGCCGGCCCGCAGGTGGCGAACGGCTGAGGCCGCGGCGCCGTTCAGCGATACTCCCGCTGCGCCGGCCCGACGGCGCGCCCCGCTGCAACGCCCCGCCCATGCCCGACGACTTCGCCCGCCAGCTCGAGGAGCTCCAGCCCCAGTTGCTGCGCTTCGCGCGCACCCAGCTGCGCAACGACGCGTGGGCCGAGGACGCCGTCTCGGAGACCGTGGTCGCCGCACTCGAGAAGCCCCAGGCCTTCTCCGGCCGTTCGCAGCTGAAGACCTGGCTGGTGGGCATCCTCAAGCACAAGGTGATCGACCAGCTGCGCCGCCACAAGCGCGAGGCCACGGTGCTCACGTCGGACGACGAGGAGGACCTCGACGAGCTGCTGTTCGCCGCCGACGGCCACTGGCGCGAGGTGCCGGCCGACTGGGGCAACCCGGACGAGGTGCTGCGCCAGCGCCAGTTCATCGACGTGATGGAGGCCTGCGTCGAGGCGCTGCCTCCGACCCAGGCGCGCGTGTTCATGATGCGCGAGTGGCTGGAGCTGTCCTCCGACGAGGTCTGCAAGGAATTGACCATCACGTCGACCAACCTGTGGGTGCTGCTGCATCGCGCCCGCCTGCGCCTGCGCGAATGCCTGCAGGCCGGCTGGTTCGACGCCCATCCCGCCACTGCCGCCCGCCCATGAGCTTCATCAACCGCAACTGCCGCGAGGTCACGCGCCTGATCCTCGAGCGCGAGCACCGGCCGCTCACGACGGTGGAGCGCCTGGCCGTGCGGCTGCACCTGGGCATCTGCCTGATGTGCACCCGCTTCAACGGGCAACTGGCAGTGATGAACCGGGCCCTGGACGCGTGGAAGTCCTACCGCGAGCAGGACGCGGACGAGCAGGCCGGCCCCGCGACCGAGTGAGCGCCGACGCGCGGCAGGCGCGGATCTGGGGCTCGATCGCGCGCCTTTTCTCCGCTTCGCGGCGGCGCGCCGTCCCTACCATCGAATCGACCCCGCCTGTCGCCGGGGGTTGCCGCGTGCCCACGCCCGAACGATGTCCAACCTGTCCCAGCCGTTCCACACCGTCCAGTCCGCGCAGTCCTCGCGCTGGGCCATGCCGCCGGGCGCCAACGCCGGCGCGTCGTGGCCGCTGAGCGGTGCGGAGCCCTGCAGCATCCTCGGCCTGAACGACAAGAGCTTCAATGCGCGCCTGGCCCAGTTCGACGCCGACGCGGGCACCGCCACCGTCTACGTGCCGCCCGCGCGCTCGCCGATGCAGCTGCGCTTCTCGCAGTTCCAGCGGCTGACCCTCACCGATCCGCTGACCCCCTCGACCAACGGCGTCAACGCTGCGCCCGGCTGGAGCGCCGGCGCGCCCGGCGACACCGAGTACCAGGTGCTGCTGAGCAACGGCAAGTCCGCGAGCGGCCGCACCATCGGCCACGTCGAGGACGAGCGCGGCCTGTTCCTGTTCCCGCCCGTGGGTGACGCCGGCCTGGTGCAGCGCGTCTTCTACCCGCGCGACGCCTACCAGCGCGTCAACTTCGGCCAGCGCCTGGGCGACGTGCTCGTCAGCCAGCACACGCTGTCGCCGCAGCAGCTGCAGGAAGCGCTCGCCGAGCAGCAGCGCATCCGCAACCTCAAGCTCGGCGAGATGCTCGTCGAGGTGCAGCTGATCACGCAGCCGCAGCTGAACCAGGCGCTCGAGCTGCAGGCGCGCACGCCGCTGCTGCGGCTGGGCGAGGCGCTGATCTCGCTGGAGATCCTGTCGGCCGAGGATCTCGCCCGCGCCCTGCGCAGCCAGGCACGCAACCGCAGCCTGCCGCTGGGCGAGCTGCTGGTCAACCACGGCGTCATCACGCGCGACGAGCTGCGCGACGCGCTCGAGGTCAAGCGCGCGAGCTCGCCCGGTGCGGCCGAGGCCGACACCGTCTTCGGCGACCTGCCCGAGCTCGAGCTGCTGGACGTCCCCCCGCCGGCGGCCGCCCATGCGCCGGCCGACAAGCCGCTGCCGGCGATCGATCCGGCGCCGCCCGTGCGCGCGCGGGAGCAACGCGTGAGCGACGCGCTCCTCAGCGCCCACGTCACCGACCCGCAGCAGCTCGCCGCGGCGCTGGACGCGCAGAGCCGGATGCCCATGGTGCGCATCGGCGAGGCGCTGGTCGCGCTCGGCCTCATCACGCAGCAGCAGCTCACCGAGGCGCTCGCCAGCCAGGGCAAGGACCGCAAGCAGCCGCTCGGCGAGATGCTGGTGCGCCAGGGGCTGATCACGCGCATCGACCTCGCGACCGCGCTTGCCCGCAAGATGGGCTATCCGCAGGTCGACCTCGCGGCCTTCCCGATCGAGATCGAGGCGCTGCGCAAGCTGCCCGTGTCCGCGGCGCAGCGGCTCGAAATGATGCCGCTGGCCATGCTGGGCGGCCGGCTCGTGGTCGCGATGGACGATCCGTCGCGCCGGGACCGCCTCGACGAGGCCGAGTTCCTCGCCCAGAACAAGATCGTCCCGGTGCTGCCGGCGTCGGCGAACCTCCTCGAGCAGATCGCGCCGCTGTATGCGCGCGGCGGCCTCGACGAGATGACGCTGGACTTCAACATGCCCGGCGCGAACGGCGAGCCGCAGGGCACCGACACGCTGCTGGCGGCGCTCGAGATACCGGCCGAGTCTGCGCTGGCCGTCGACGACGACGACCGCGCCGTGGAGCAGTCCGACAGCTCGCTCGTGCGCCTGATCAACACCATGATCGTCGAGGCGCACTCGATGGGCGCCTCGGACATCCACATCGAGACGCGCCCCGGCAAGGAGAAGGTGCGCGTGCGCTTCCGCGTCGACGGCGTGCTGCGCCCGCACCTGGAGCTGCCGCACACCTACCGCTCCGCCCTCGTCGCGCGCCTGAAGATCATGTGCGACCTCGACATCTCCGAGCGCCGCCGCCCCCAGGACGGCAAGATCAACTTCGCCCGCTTCGTGCCCTCGTGCCCGATCGAGCTGCGCGTGGCGATGATCCCGACCAACAACGGCCTCGAGGACGCCGTGCTGCGGATCCTGGCCTCGTCCAAGCCGATCCCGCTCGACAACCTGGGCATGTCCGCGCACAACCTCGCCGCGCTGAAGGCGGCCATCGAGCGCCCCTACGGCATGGTGCTGTGCGTCGGCCCGACGGGCTCCGGCAAGACGACGACGCTGCACTCGGCGCTGAACTTCATCAACACGCCCGAGCGCAAGATCTGGACGGCCGAGGATCCGGTGGAAATCACCCAGGCCGGCCTGCGCCAGGTGCAGGTCAACCCGAAGATCGACTGGACCTTCGCCAAGGCGCTGCGCGCGTTCCTGCGCGCGGATCCGGACGTGATCATGGTCGGCGAAATCCGCGACCAGGAGACCGCCGAGATCGCGATCGAGTCCTCGCTGACCGGCCACCTGGTGCTGTCCACGCTGCACACGAACAGCGCGCCCGAGACCATCACGCGCCTGCTGGACATGGGCATGGATCCGTTCAACTTCGCCGACGCGCTGCTGGCCGTGCTGGCGCAGCGCCTGGTGCGCCGCATCTGCAAGGACTGCCGCACCTCGCGCCCCGCGAGCCAGGACGAGGTCGACGAGCTGCTGAACGACGCCCTGCACGTGTGGGGCGACCATCCGCGCCGCCCGACGCGCGAGGACCTGCTCGCCGACTGGCACGAGCGCCACGCCGTCGACGGCCGCCTGATGCACTGGCACGGCGCGGGCTGCGCCAAATGCGGCAACACGGGCCTCAAGGGCCGCGCCGGCATCCACGAGCTGCTGACGGTGACGCGCGCCGTGCGCACCCTGATCCAGAAGGGCGCGCGCGCCGAGGAGATCCTCCACGCCGCCATGGGCGAAGGCCTGCGCACGCTGCGCCAGGACGGCATCGAGAAGGTGCTCGCGGGCGTGACGACGATCGAGGAAGTGCGGGCGACGAGCAACGCGTAGCGGCGGCGCCCTCGGTGCGGCCGGTGTTCGACGCCGCGCCCTGCCGCGATGCG
>DASVLN010000806.1:0-1651 GCA_036384855.1 Burkholderiaceae bacterium
CGCCGGCGCGTCAGCCGGCCTCGACCGCGATGCGGCGCGGCTGCGCCTGCGGCTGGCGCGGGATGCGCAGGCTCAGGACGCCGTCCTTCAGCGTGGCCTCGATGCGCGACGGGTCGAGCTCGCGGCTCAGGCGGAACGTGCGGCGATAGCGCGGCACGTTGACCTCGGCCCACAGCGCGCGCATGTCGGCGGGCGCGTCGAGGTCCACGGCGCCCTCGACGGCGAGCGTGTCGCCGTCCAGGCGCACCTCCAGGCGTTCGCGCGCGACGCCGGGCATGTCGGCGAGCAGGGTGATGCCGTGCGGATCCTCGAGCACGTCGACCGCGGGCGCGATGCTGCGCTGCTGGGCGACGCGGTCGGATTGCGAGAGGGCGATGTCGTTGCTGGTGTCTGCCATGGTCGTTTCCTCCGGAAGACAAGGTGGCGTTGGGGCCGCGCGAGCGATCACTGCACGGCGATGCGTTGCGGCTGCGCGGACTGCTGCAGGCCGATGCTCACGCGCAGCACGCCGTCGCGGTAGCGCGCCTGCACGCTGGTGGTGTCGATGTCGTCGGGCAGCGTGACCGCGCGCAGGAAGCGGCCGTGCGGGCGTTCCGCGGCGTAGGCCTGGACGCCGCCCTCGAACGCGGGCGGACGGCGCTCGCCCGAGATGCGCAGCACGCCGCGCTCGACCGTCACGTCGATGGCGGCGGGGTCGAGGCCCGGCGCGTAGGCGTGCACCTCGACCGACTGGGCGGTGCGGCCGACGTTGATCGCCGGGAAGCTGCCGGCCGCCACCGAGCGGATGGCGTCCGGCGCGCCATTGGGCCCGAGCGTCCCGGACAGCGTCCGGTGCAGCGCCTCGAGCTGGTCGAAGAGCCCTTGCGAGCGGTGGAAGAGGGTGTCGAGCATGGTGGACTCCTGGGTCGGGTTCGTGGCGACGACGCCGCGCTCGTCGTCGGCCGCTGTCGCGGGCGGAGCGCAGGCGCGCGCCGGCAAGGCTCCGCCCGTCGGCGCATCGCTGCACCGCGCGGGGTGTCGGTCGTGGGTGGAAGGCCTGGGCTAGCCGTGGCGCGGCTGCTGCCTTCGGCGGCGCTCGTCGGCGTCCACCGCGAAGCAGGGCGTGGCGGTCGGCTTGACCCGGCGCAGCGTCTCGCGTGCGAGCAGGTACGCGTGCAGCGCACTGTCCGCCCGCGCGGCGGCTGCCGGAAGTTCGGGGCGGCCGGCGACGGCCTGCCCGGTGGGAGCGAATGGCTGAGCCATGATTCAGTTCCTCATCCGAATCGGGTGTTGGCTGGGTCGATTCCGGCTCCGAATTAGGGTCGCGCGCGTGGCGCATCAAGGGCCTCGTGATTCAGGGAAAACCCTGATCCGACCGCTTCGGAGGGAACAGGGTCGCGGGTGCGGCCGTCGGCAGGCGCCCGGCTGGCAGCTCCGGCGCTCCCGCCACTCGGGGACGGGCGTTCCAGGCCGGCTCGCCCGGCCGGGCCCAGCGGGCGCGCGGGGGCGGTCCTCCTCGGGTTGGCACTCGCCGCGGAGCCGGGCTGCAGGCGCCAGTCGCGAGCGTCGGCCGGCGTGTCGATCTCGTCGCCGCAGCGCATCGCCGCTGACGGCGGGATCGGGTCGCTCGCGGGGACGTGAGGCGAGCGACTCGTCGAGCAACGCCGGGTAG
>DASVLN010000807.1:0-3584 GCA_036384855.1 Burkholderiaceae bacterium
CTCGCGTTGGGCATCGCCGCGTCGATCGCCAGCTCGGCCGGCAGCATCGTCGTCGGCAAGGCGCGCGAGGAATCGAACAACCTGGTGCTGACGACGGGCTGGTCGATGTTCTGGGGCACCTGCATGGTCGCCGCGTGGTGCCTCGCGACGGGCCAGGCATTCATCATCCCGCGCACGGCCAGCTACGTGCTGGGCCTGCTCCACCTGTCCATCTTCGGCTCGGTCGTCGCGTTCATCTGCTACTTTACGCTGATCAACCGCATCGGCTCGAACAAGGCCGTGTACATCGGCGTGATCACGCCCGTGATCTCCGTGCTGCTGTCGATCAAGCTCGAACACTACCGCCCCGGCCTCACCGAATGGCTGGGCATGGCCGTGTGCCTGGGCAGTGTCGCCTGGGCATTACGTTCCCCTGCGGCCAGGCCGGCCGCTTCCGTCAACCTCAACGATTGCATCGAAACGACTCCATGACTCCTGCTACCACCTTCGCGATCCGCCCCGCCACGCCGGCCGACGTCACCCACATCCAATCGATGATCGTCGAGCTGGCCGTGTTCGAAAAGCTCGAGCACCTCGTCGTGGCGACGGAAGAGAAATTGCACGAAGGCCTGTTCGGCCCGCATCCGGCGTGCGAAGCCATCGTCGGCGAAGCGGATGGCGAAGTCGTCACGTTCGCGCTCTTCTTCCACAATTTCTCGACGTTCCTCACCAAGCGTGGGCTGTATCTGGAAGATCTGTACGTGAGGCAATCGCATCGCGGCAAAGGTTATGGCAGCCGCATGCTGAAGCACCTGGCACGCCTGGCCGTCGAGCGCGGCTGCGGCCGCTTTGAATGGTCGGTGCTGGACTGGAACACGCCGGCAATCAATTTCTACCAGTCGATGGGCGCAGAGGTCATGCCGGACTGGCGCATCTGCCGCGTCACGGGCGCGCCGCTGGAAGCGCTGGCCCAAGGCTGATTCAGGCAAGAAAAAACCCGCGGGCTGTGGCGCAGCGCCGCGGGTGAACCCATTCGTCGATGGGGAGGGGAGACTTGAATCCAACGGCTTCAATATAGTCTCCCCACCGCCGCATTTGCAGATTCCTTACAAATGCTTACCTCGGTAACAGAAACCTGGATTTTTGTGGGCCGGCCCCGATTGAGTGATCACAAATGCAAGAACGCGTCGAGCGGGACAATGTGGTCATTCACGAGGACATGGACATGAAAATGATCACCCGATGGGTCTACCGGGTTTGGCTCCGCTCCCGGATCGACACCTATACCCGCAGCCTGCACGCCATCGCCGTCCAGCGCGAAAACGACTTCCACGCGGAACGCATCCTGCACCGCGCGATCTCCACGACCCGTTCCAAACTTCAGTCGCTGTAGCGCCGCCGGGCCAGCAACCGCTCGCACACCTCGAACCCCGCCTGGGTCAGCAAGGCCAGCAGCGCGGCCGGGATCGCGCCCGCCAGCAGCATGTCGTTGTCGTTCAGCGCGAGACCCGTCGTGATGCGTTCGCCGAAGCCGCCGGCGCCGATGAAGGCGGCGATGGTTGCCGTGCCGACGCTCATCACCGCCGCCGTTTTCACGCCGGCGAGGATCGTCGGCATGGCCAGCGGCAGCTCGACCTCGACCAGCGATTGCCGCCGTGTCAGCCCCAGCGCCAGCGCCGCCGTGCGCAGGCCGGACGGCACCTGCAGCAGCCCCGTGCACGTATTGCGCACGATGGGCAGCAGCGCATACGCGCACAGGGCGACGAGCGCGGGAACGGTGCCGATGCGGCCGAGCAACGGGATCAGGATCGCGAGCAGCGCGAGCGACGGCACGGTCTGCAGCAGCCCGACCGCGGCCATGATCGGGCCCTCGCTGCGCCGCCGTGCCGCGGCCAGCGCGCCCAGCGGCACGCCCAGCAGCGTCGCGCACAGCACCGCCACGCCGACGAGCAGCAGGTGCTCGCCGAGCAGCCGCGGCAGGTCGTCGGCGAACAGGCGCGCCAGGAGGCCCGCAGGCGCGATACCCGGTGCCGTACCGGCGCGCGACGACGGCTTCAGCGACGCGGCCGCGGCGTCGGCCTCGCGCCTCGGATCGATGCGCCCGGCGGCGAAGTCACGCGCGATGTCGGCGAAGGGCTCGTGCAGGCGTTCGGCGCGGCTGTTCATCGCGATCATCGCATCGACGCCGATGCGTCCCTGAAGTGCCGAGATCGCCCGCCACTGCGCCGGATGGCGCGCGACGGCGTCGAGGCGGTACAGCAGGACGGCGTCGTAGCGCGGGAAGTAGCCGCGATCGTCCTGCAGCACGACGAGGTGGCGCGCCGCGATCTGGGCGTCCGTCGTGTAGATGTCGGTGACGGCGAT
Source organism: Burkholderiaceae bacterium (assembly GCA_036384855.1). GTDB lineage: Bacteria > Pseudomonadota > Gammaproteobacteria > Burkholderiales > Burkholderiaceae_C > Scleromatobacter. The sequence goes on from DASVLN010000807.1 coordinate 2,344, forward strand.
GCGGCCGCTCGCGAGCGCGTCGTAGGCCAGGCCGTGGTCGATGCCGATGGGCTTCTGCGCGAGGCCGTAGCGCTGCGAGAGACCCGGCCAGCCGTCGGCTCGGCCGAGGAACTCGTGCGACAGGCCCAGCACCAGTCCCGGATGCGCCGCGAGGTCGCTGACGCGCGACAGGTGCAGGCGCCGCGCGAGCTCGGCGGTCGTCGCGAGCGCGTAGCCGTTCGAGAAGCCCAGCGGCACGCCCATCCCGAGCCCCTGCGCGGCGAGCTCGCGCTCGATCCGGGCCGGCGGGCTCGGCGTCCGGTGGCCGAGGATCTCGGCGTCGATGGTGCCCAGGTACTCGGGGTAGGCATCGATCGCGCCGGCCTTGAGCGCCGCCAGCACGACGGCCGTGTTGCCCAGGCCCTGGCGGTGCTCGGCCGGGCCGGCGGTCGCGGCGGCCTGGCGCAGGATCTCGCCGAGGATGTACGACTCGGTGAAGCGCTTGGAGCCGACGACGAAGGCGTCGCCGCCGGTACGCGCGGTCGAGGCCGGCGCCGCGGGCGCGCGGGCGAGCGCGCGCGGGACGTCGTTCACGAAGTCGGCGGCCCGGGCGGCGGAAGCGGCCAGCGCGAGCGCCAGGACGAGCCGGCCGCTGCCGCGCAGCCGGGCGAGGACGAAGGCGAAGGCCGGGGCCAGGATCATGCGGAAGCTCGCGCGTGCGGATGGGGACGGCAATCCTCGCACGACAGGCGCGTCGACGGGCGCCTGCGCGAAAATGCCGGCGTGCCCTTCCCTGACCGACCCCTCGTGTCCGATCCCACCGTTCCTGACGAAGGCGCCGCGCTGCATGCCGGCACCGACGCGCTCGCGAGCCTCGCGCAGCGCGAACGCTTCCTCGACGCGCTGCGCGCCGCGCTCGCCGACGGCAGCGTGAGCCGCGTGCTGCTCAGCAAGCCGGTCGACAAGGGCGACGATGTCGAGCGCGTGAGCGCGCGGCCGCTGGCCCTGCGCGGCGAGCCGCACCTGAGCTTCACCTGGAAGCACCGCACCCGGGATGTGACCAAGAACGAGCCGGTCGCCACGGGCGTGGAGACCATCGCGAGCCTGCTGGGCGGGCGCTTCGCGCATGCGCACCTGTTCGGTCGGGACGCGGAGCTCCAGTTGATGATGAGCCGCAAGGGTCGCTGGACGCTGCACCGCACGCGCGCCGGGCAGCCTGCGCGCGCCGACGCGACCGGCCCCGCGGTCGACGCGGCGCGCGC
>DASVLN010000808.1:0-1563 GCA_036384855.1 Burkholderiaceae bacterium
CGCGGATGCGCCCGTGCGAAGCCCGCCAGCACGCCGGTCAGCAGGCCCTCGCCGAAGTCCTCCTGCAGGCCGAGCCGCACGGCGCCGTGCAGCTCCGCGCCGCGCACCGCGTGGGCGGCCTCGTCATCGAGCGCGAGCAGCCGGCGCGCGTAGCCGAACAGCACCTCGCCCGTCGGCGTCAGCACCATGCCGCGGCCGGCCTTGCGCAGCACCGGCGCGCCGGCGGCCTCCTCGAGCTTCTTCAACTGCGCGCTGACGGCCGAGGTCGAGCGCCCCAGCCGGTCCGCCGCCTTGGCGAAGCTGCCCAGCTCGATGCCGGTCACCAGCGTGCGCAGCACGTCGAGGTCGAAGGTGGGGCGGCTCATGCAATCGTCCTGTTTCATCGAATGATCGGTGCCGAATTTTCAAGTTTTCAAAACTTCGGTGCAACCGTATCGTGGAGCCATCCCCCTCACCGGAGAACTTCGATGACCCAGCCCTCCACCGTCGCGGCGCAGATGTACGGCGACGTCGCGCCCAAGTTCACCGAGCTGACCGACCAGCTGCTGTTCGACGACATCTGGAAGCGCCCGCAGCTGAGCCCGCGCGACCGCAGCCTGGCCACGGTGTCGGCGCTGATCGCGCTGTACCGGCTCGAGCAGTTGCCGTTCCACCTCGACCGCGCGCTCGACAACGGCGTCACGCGCGAGGAGCTCGCCGAGCTCGTCGCCCACCTCGCCTTCTATGCCGGCTGGCCGTGCGCGGCGTCGGCCACCAAGCTGCTCGCGGCGGCCCTGGCCAGGCGCTGAGCGCGGAGGCGGCCATGCCCTTCACGCGAATCTCCCTGCTGCGCGGCAAGCCGCCGGCATACCTCCAGGCCGTATCGGAGAGCCTGCACCGCGCGCTGGTCGAGGCCTTCGAGGTGCCGCCCGACGACCGCTTCCAGGCCATCCACCAGCACGCGCCCGGGGAGCTCGTGTTCGATCGCCGCTACCTCGGCGGGCCGCGCGGCGACGACTACCTGCTCGTCGCCGTGACGGCCGGCCGGCCGCGCTCGGCCGACACCAAGCGCGCCTTCTACCGCCGGCTGGTGGAACGCCTGGCCGAGTCGCCCGGCATCGCGCCGCGCGAGGTGATGGTGGTGATCGGCACCACGGGCGCCGAGGACTGGTCCTTCGGCGACGGCAGGATGACGATGATCGACGGAGCGCTGCCATGCTGACGATGCAATACAGCCTCGTGCTGCCCGCGGCCTTCGACATGGCCGCCATCCGCGCCCGCATCGCGGCCAAGGGGCCGCTGCTCGACGACTTCCCGGGCCTCGCGTTCAAGGCCTACCTCTACGCCTGCCGCGGCGAGCACGGGCCGGAGAACCTGTACGCGCCGTTCTACCTGTGGGCCGACACCGCCGCGATGACGCGCTTCCTGTCCGGTCCGGGCTTCGCGGCGCTGACCGGCGACTTCGGCTGGCCCGTCGTCAAGACCGCGGTGCCGTTCGCGCAGGAATTGCGGTCCGGCCTGCGCACGGCCCGGTTCGCGACGCGCGAGCTGCGGCCGATCGCACCGCATGCCGACCTCGCGGCG
>DASVLN010000809.1:0-3351 GCA_036384855.1 Burkholderiaceae bacterium
CCGCGCGCCGCGCAGCCCCGGCCGCCGCGCGCCCGCGCCCGGCAGTTGCGTTTCGCTGCCTTTTGCCGCCCGGGGACGCCGCCGAACTCGGCGACAATCGTCCCCGTGAATTACGCTCTCTTCGATGACTCCGGCAAGTTCCTCGCCGGTCGGGTGATGTCCGAGGCGGACAGCTCGATCCAGGTGGAGCTCGACTCCGGCAAGCGCGTCAAGGTCAAGGCGGCCAACGTGCTGCTGCGCTTCGACAAGCCGTCCCCCGCCGAACTGCTCGCGCAAGGCCAGGCCATGGCGCGCGAGATCGATCTCGACCTCGCCTGGGAATTCGCCGGCGAGCAGGACTTCGGCTTCGCCGATCTCGCGCGCGACTACTTCGACGCCTCCGCAGGCCCGGTGCAGCAGGCCGCGGCGCTGTTCCGGCTGTTCGAGGCGCCGCACTACTTCCGCCGCATGGGCAAGGGCGCGTTCCGCAAGGCGCCCGAGGAGCAGGTCAAGGCGGCCCTGCTGGGCATCGAGAGGAAGCGCCAGCAGGCGCTGCAGATCGAGGCCTGGGCCGCGGAGCTCGCCGCCGGCCGCACGCCCGAGCCGATCCGCGAGCAGCTGTACCGCATCCTGTTCAAGCCGGACAAGAACGCGCCCGAGTACAAGGCCGTCGTCGAGGCCTCGCGGCAATCGCAGCGCTCGCCGCTGGACCTGCTGAAGGCCGCGGGAGCGATCTCGAGCCCCTACCAGTTCCACTGGCGCCGCTTCCTGTTCGAGGAATTCCCGCGCGGCACCGGCTTCCCGCCGCTCGAGGCGCCCCCCATCAAGGACGAGCTCCCGCTCGCGCCGGTGCAGGCGTTCTCGATCGACGACTCCGCCACGACCGAGATCGACGACGCGCTCTCGGTGCAGGGCCTGGGCACCGGCACGGTCGTCTTCGGCGTGCACATCGCGGCGCCCGGCCTGGCCATCGCGCCGGACTCGGCCGTCGACAAGGTCGCGCGCGAGCGGCTGTCCACCGTCTACATGCCGGGCTGGAAGATCACGATGCTGCCGGACGGCGTCGTCGAGCGCTACACGCTGGCCGAGGGCCGCGCCTGCCCCGCGGTGAGCCTGTACGCCAGCTTCGACGAGGCGACGCTGGCGCTGAAGTCGACCGAGACGAGGCTGGAGGCGGTGCCGATCGCCGCCAACCTGCGCCACGATCGGCTGGACGGCGTGGTCACCGAGCCGGCGCTCACCGGCGCAGAGCCCGCGGACTACCCGTTCGCGCCCGAGCTGGCGTTCGCCTTCCGCCTCGCGCGCCACCTGAAGGCCGCGCGCGAGGTCGTGCGCGGCAAGCCCGAGAACTTCACGCGCCCGGACTACAACTTCCGCCTCGAGCGCCCCGAGGGCGGTGCGCCGGCCGAGGAGCCGCGCGGCGACGAGAGGGTCGTCATCGGCGAGCGCAAGCGCGGCGCGCCGCTGGACCTGATCGTGTCGGAAGCGATGATCCTCGCCAACAGCACGTGGGGCGGCTGGATCGCGGACATGGGCGTGCCCGGCATCTACCGCAGCCAGGCGAGCCTCGCGCCCGGCGTGAAGGTGCGCATGGGCACGAAGCCTCAACCGCACGCGGGCATGGGCGTCGCGCAGTACACCTGGGCAACCTCGCCGCTGCGGCGCTATGTCGACCTCGTCAACCAGTGGCAGATCATCGCCTGCGTCCGCCACGGCCGGATGGCGCCGCTGTCGGCGCCGTTCAAGCCCAAGGACGCGACGCTGTTCTCGATCATCTCCGGCTTCGACACCGCCTACGCGGCCTACAACGGCTTCCAGACCGGCATCGAGCGCTTCTGGACGCTGCGCTGGCTGCAGCAGAACGATGTCCACGAGCTCGATGCCGCCGTGCTGAAGGAAGGACTGGTGCGCGCGGAGACGCTGCCGCTGGTATTCAAGGCCGCCGGCTGCGACGGCCTGCCGCGCGGCACGCGCGTGCGCGTGCGCGTCGACGGCATCGACCTGCTCACGCTGGACCTGCACACCCGCCTGCTCGCGCGCCTCGACGAGACCGGCACGGCGGCCGCCGGCGAGTCCGAAGACGCCGAGGACGGCGAGGACGCGGCCGGCGCCGGCCCACTGACGATCGCGATCGACGTCGACGAGCCCGAGCCGCCTGCGCAAGGCACATCCACGCCGGCCTAGAGTCCCCGACCGCTCCACCGACCGCCCGACCCGCCCGCCCACGCCGATGGACAAGCACTTCACGCCCCCGCCCGCGCGCGAGATGTTCGCGCCGGAGCCGCTCTCCGTGCGACTGCGCCGGTGGCGGCCCGACGGCATCCAGATCGGCGTCATCGCCTCGGCCCTGCTGCATGCCGCGGTCTTCGGCGCGGTCGGGCTGTACATCGCGCTCGTCGGCGTGCCGGAGTTCAACCGCGTCTTCCAGGAGACGCCGCTGGAAGTCGTGCTGGTCAACGCGCGCAGCAAGGAGGCGCCGACCAAGGCCCAGGCGATCGCGCAGGCGACGCTCGCGGGCGGCGGGGAGGCCGAGTCGGGCCTAGCGACCTCGCCCCTGCCCCCCTCGCCCAGCAGCCTGCAGGGCGAGCAGGACACCGAGGCCGCGCAGGCGATCCAGCAGATGCAGGCGGAGCAGCAGCAGCTCCTGACGCAACTGCGCCGCGAGCTCGCGCAGATGCCCGTGCCCGACCCGCGCAAGCTCGTGCTGACGCAGGCCGAGCGCCAGCAGGAGGAGCAGCGCCAGCAGAAGCTGCGCACGCTCGCCGCGATCGAGAAGCGCGTCAACGAGGAGAACTCGCGTCCCCGCCGGCGCTACATCAGCCCGTCGACGCGCGAGGAGGTCTATGCCGTCTACTACGACGCGCTGCGGCACAAGATCGAGGAGCGCGGCACGCGCGACTTTCCCACGCTCAACGGCCACAAGCTCTACGGCGAGCTGACGATGAACCTGACCATCGACGCCCAGGGCCGCGTCGTCGAGGCCGAGATCGAGCGCAGCTCCAACTCGCGCTGGCTCGACCAGCGCGCCATCGCGATCGCGCGCGCCGCGGCCCCCTTCGGCCACTTCAGCGACGACATGCGCCGCAACGCCGACCAGATCGTCGTCACCTCGCGCTTCCGCTTCACCAAGTCGGACGGCCTGGAGACGACCTTGACCACGAGCGGAGGCTGACGCCGTGACGACCTCCTTGCGCGATGCCCCCGCCGCGCCGTCCGCACCCGCGCCGGCGCCGGTGCGCCTGGCCGTCTTCGGCCACCCGGTCTCGCACAGCCGCTCGCCGCAGATCCACGGCCGGTTCGCGGCCGCGTGCGGGCACGCCATCGACTACGCGCGCATCGAGGCGCCGCTGGACGGCTTCGTCGCCAGCGTGC
>DASVLN010000810.1:0-2086 GCA_036384855.1 Burkholderiaceae bacterium
TCGTGCGACGCGAGCACGCCCGCGAACACCGCGGCCAGCACCACCAGCGCGAACACCGCGAGCCCCGCGAGCGCGCCGCGGCTGGCCGCGAAGTGGCGCCAGAACTCGCGCAGCGGCGCGGGGGGCGGCGCGGCGTCGAGCTCGGCGGTCTCGGCGAGGGATTCCGGCAGCAGGGCGGACATCACGTCACTCCCGTCGTGCCGACTGCGATGCGAGCCCCGTCCGGAGCGGCCGGGCGGGGGCTCATGAGACGTCCCTCAGCCGCGGATTGACCTGCGCGTTCAGCACGTCCACCAGCAGGTTGACCGCGATGACCAGCGTCGCCGAGATCAGGATGCCGCCCTGCACCACGGGATAGTCGCGCCGCACCACCGCGTCGACCAGCCACTTGCCGACGCCCGGCCACGAGAACAGCGTCTCGGTGAGCACCGCGCCGCCCAGCAGGCTGCCGACCAGCAGGCCGACCATCGTCAGCACCGGCACGAGCGCGTTGCGCAGCGCGTGCACGAAGACGATGCGGGCCGGCGACAGGCCCTTGGCGCGCGCGGTGCGGACGTAGTCCTCGCGCAGCACCTCCAGCATCGCCGAGCGCGTCATGCGCGCGATCACGGCCAGCGGGATCGTGCCGAGCACGACCGACGGCAGCACGAGGTGCGAGACCGCGGAGCGCCAGGCGCCTTCGTCCGGCGCGAGCCAGGCGTCGACCAGCATGAAGCCGGTGCGCGCGGGCACGTCGTATTCGAGCGCGATGCGGCCCGAGACCGGCAGGGCGAGCGCGGGGGCGAGGTCGCGCATCGCCACCGCGAAGAACATGATCAGCAGCAGGCCCCACCAGAAGATGGGCATCGAGTAGCCCGTCAGCGACACGGCCATCACGCCGTGGTCGAGCGCCGAGCCGCGGCGGATCGCGGCCAGCACCCCCGCCAGCAGGCCCAGCACCGCGGCGAACAGCATCGCGCACGTCGCGAGTTCCACCGTCGCGGGGAACAGCGACGCGAACTCCTGCCACACCGGCGCGTGCGTGAAGAAGGACTCGCCGAGGTCGAGGTGCAGCGCCCGCCACAGGTACGCGCCGTACTGCATCCACAGCGGCTGGTCGAGGCCCAGGCGGTGCCGCATCTCGGCGCGGAAGGCGGGGTCGACGTCGTGCTGGCCCACCATCGCCTGCACCGGGTCGCCGGGGATCAGGTGCACGAGCGAGAACGATAGCAGCGTGATGCCGAGGAAGGTCGGCACCACGAGGGCGAGGCGGCGCAGGACGTACGCGAGCATCGCCGCGCTATTGCAGCCGCGCGCCGCGGAAGTCGACCGTCAGGAACGGCGTGACGACGACGCCCGAGACGCGCTTGCCCATCGCCCACGCCGAGGTCGCGTAGGCGAGGGGGATCTCGGCCGCCTCGTCGTGGATCATCGCCTGCGCCTTGCGGTAGAGCGCGGTGCGGGCGGCGAGGTCGGTGGTCGCGCGCGCGTCGGCCAGCAGCTTGTCGAAGGCCGCGCTGCACCAGTGGTACTTGCTCGTGCCGCCGGTGCCCGCGCAGGCGAGCTGCTGCGACAGGAAGTTGTCCGGGTCGCCGTTGTCGGCGTACCAGGCGACGAACGACAGGTCGCCGTCGCCGGCCTCGATGCGCGCGAACAGCTCGTTGGACTCGAGCACCCGCGGCACGACCTTGATGCCGACCTTCGCCCAGTCGGCCATCATCATCTCGACGCTGCGCTGCACGAGGTGGTCGTTGGCCTGCATCAGCAGCACGAGCTCGCGGCCGTCGTAGCCGCTCGCCTTGACCAGCGCGCGCGCCTGGGCCGGGTCGTACGCGTTGGCGATCGACGGGTCGTGGCCCCACATCGGCGGCGGCAGCAGCGCGCCGGCGACCTGGCCCTCGCCGCCGTAGATCGTCTTCACCAGGGACGCGCGGTCGATCGCGAGCGACAGCGCCTGGCGCAGGCGCTTGTCGGACAGGAAGGGCCGGTTCGCATTGGGCAGCACGTAGCTCGTGCCCAGCGCCTTCACGCGCGTGATCGCGAGGCCCTCGCCCGCGAGGCGCCCGGCCTCGGCCAGCGGCACGCGCGCGACCGCGCACTCGCCCGC
>DASVLN010000811.1:0-4383 GCA_036384855.1 Burkholderiaceae bacterium
CAGGTCGGCCGCGCTGCGCCTCGGGCGCGCGGCGGCGATCTCCTCGCGCTTGACCTCGACGATGCGTTGCAGGATGTCCGACATCGCGCTCACGCCCCCTTCAGCTTGCGCGTGAGCGCGACGAACTGGTCGAGCTTGGCCTGCGCCGCGCCGCTGGCCACGGCCTCGCGCGCGCGCTTGACCCCGTCGGTGATCGACGAGGCCGCGCCCGCGCAGTACAGCGCCGCGCCGGCGTTCAGCAGCACGACGTCGCGCACCGGCCCTTCCTCGTTGCCGAGCGCACGCCGGATGCAGGCGACCGACTCGTCCTTGTTGGCCACGCGCAGCACGCGCGAGTCGTAGACCGGCAGGCCGAAGTCGCTCGGATGGACGACGTACTCGCGCACCTCGCCGTCCTTCAGCTCGCCCACCATCGTCTCGCCCGACAGCGACACCTCGTCCATGCCGTTCATGCCGTAGACGACCATCACGTGCTCGGAACCGAGGCGCTGCAGCACGCGCACCTGGATGCCGACCAGGTCGGGATGGAACACGCCCATCAGCTGGTTGGGCGCGCCCGCCGGATTGGTGAGCGGGCCCAGGATGTTGAAGATGGTGCGCACGCCCAGCTCGCGGCGCACGGGCGCGGCGTGCTTCATCGACGCATGGTGGTTGGGCGCGAACATGAAGCCGAAGCCGGTCTCCTCGAGGCAGACGGCGACCTGCTCGGGCGAGAGATCGATGTGCGCGCCGAGCGCCTCCATCACGTCCGCGCTGCCAGAGGTCGACGACACGCTGCGCCCGCCGTGCTTGGCGACCCGCGCGCCCGCGGCCGCCGCGACGAAGGACGCCGCGGTCGAGATGTTGAACGTGTGCGAGCTGTCGCCGCCGGTGCCCACGATGTCGACCAGCCGCGCCTTGTCGGCCACCGGCACGCCGGTGGCGAACTCGCGCATCACCTGCGCGGCGGCGGCGATCTCGCCGATCGTCTCCTTCTTCACGCGCAGGCCGATCGCGATCGCCGCGATCATCGTCGGCGACATCTCGCCGCTCATGATGCGGCGCATCAGGGCCAGCATCTCGTCGTGGAAGATCTCGCGGTGCTCGATGACGCGGGTCAGCGCCTCGGTGTCGGTGATCGGCATGGTCGTTCCAGGTCGGTCGCTGATGGGAGGGGGCTCAGCCGCCGAGCGCGGCGCGGATCTCGACGATCGCGCGATCGATCGCGGCGGCGTCGACGTCCAGGTGCGTCACGAAGCGCAGCTTGTACAGGCCGGTGCACAGCACGCCGCGCGCGCGCAGGTGGTCGACGAGGGCGTCGTGCGCGCCGCCCCAGCGCGCCGCGACGCGCGCCCGCACGAGCTCGGGCGCGAGGTCGACGAACAGGATGTTGGTCGCCGGCGGCGCGAAGCTCACGCCCGGCAGGCCGGCGAGGCCCGCGGCCAGGCGCTTCGCGTTGGCGTGGTCCTCGCGCAGGCGGTCGACGTGGTGGTCGAGGGCGTGGTGGGCCGCTGCGGCCAGGATGCCGGCCTGACGCATGCCGCCGCCGGCCATCTTGCGGATGCGGTGCGCACGGGCGATCAGCTCGCGCGAGCCGACCAATGCCGAGCCCACCGGCGCGCCCAGGCCCTTGCTGAAGCAGACCGAGACGCTGTCGAAGTCGTCCGCGATCGCGCGCGCATGGGCGTAGGCGTCGCCGCCCTCATGCTCGGCGCGGTGGACGGCGGCGTTGAACAGGCGCGCGCCGTCCAGGTGCGTCGCGAGGCCGCGCCGGCGCGCGAGCGCGGTCGCCTCCCGCAGGTAGCCGGCCGCGAGCGGCTGGCCGCCGAACGTGTTCTCCAGGCACAGCAGGCGGGTGCGGGCGAAGTGGGCGTCGTCGGGCTTGATCGCGGCCTCGATGTCGGCCAGCGCGAGCGAACCGTCGGGCTGATGCGCGATCGGCTGCGGCTGGATGCTGCCCAACACTGCGCCGCCGCCGCCCTCCCAGCGGTAGGTGTGGGCCATCTGGCCGACCAGGTATTCGTCGCCGCGCTGGCAATGGGCCATCAGCGCCGCGAGGTTGCTCTGCGTGCCGGTGGGCATGAAGAGCGCCGCCTCCTTGCCGAGCAGCGCGGCGATGCGCACCTGCAGCGCGTTGACGCTGGGGTCGTCGCCGAAGACGTCGTCGCCCAGCGGCGCGGCGAACATCGCGTCGCGCATCGCGGCGGTGGGCCGCGTGACGGTGTCGCTGCGCAGGTCGATCATGGCGCTCATTGCACGCGCCCCATCGCGACGAAGTTGCGCAGCATCGCGTGGCCGTGCTCGGACAGGATGGACTCGGGGTGGAACTGCACGCCCTCCAGCGGCGTCGCGGTGGCCGCGAGCTCGCGGTGGCGCACGCCCATGATCTCGCCGTCCTCCGAGGTCGAGGTGACGACGAGTTCCTGCGGGCAGGTGTCGCGCTCGATCGCGAGCGAGTGGTAGCGCACGACGCTGAACTCGCGCGGCAGGCCCGCGTAGACGCCCTCGCCGTCCGTCGACAGCGTGCTCGCCTTGCCGTGCATCTGGCGCTGCGCGCGGACGATCCGCCCGCCGAGCGCCGCGCCGATGCTCTGGTGGCCCAGGCACACGCCGAGGATCGGCAGCTTGCCGATGAAGGCCCGGATCGCGGGCACGCACACGCCGGCCTCGGCGGGCGAGCACGGTCCGGGCGAGAGCACCAGGTGGTCGGGCCGCATCGCGCCGATCTCCTCGACCGTGATCTCGTCGTTGCGAACGACGCGCACCTCCTCGCCCAGTTCGCCGAAGTACTGGACGAGGTTGAAGGTGAAGGAGTCGTAGTTGTCGATCATCAGAAGCATGGCAATTCCTGGCGGTGTCTGGCGACCGCGGCGCTGGAGTCCGCCTGGGCCGGCGGGGCGCGGTCATCTTCCCTGGGTGGACCGCCGCGCGGGGCGCGTCCTGGGGCGGGCGCGCGGGCGGCGACTCGTGGCGTGGACGGCGAGCGTCACCAACGCCAGTGCCGCAGGCGGCCGAGTTCCCAGAGTTGCTTCATCCAGACATTCTGACACGACCGGGCCGCGGCCGTGGCGTGCGCTCGCCCTTTCGAGAAGGCATCCTGCATGCGCGCCGAAGGCTCGCGCGGGCCCGTGCGGAGCGGTGGCGCGAGGGCGCGCGCCGCGCTCATGGCCGACGGCGCGCGTCCGTCGCGAGGGAACGCATCGGACGCCCGCTCACTGCAGGCTGGTCTTCTGCTGCCAGGCCTTGAGCCGGTCGAGCTTGGCAGCGTAGAGGTCGTGGTCGGAGCGCTTGTCGGCATCGTCCAGCGCGGTGGTCAGCTCGTCGCGCGCGGCGTCGACGTCGCCGAGGCTGAAGTCGCACAGGGCCAGCCAGTAGTGGAACTCGTGGTAGTCCGGCTCGCGGGCGATCTCCTTGTGCAGCAGGTCGCGCGCCTCGGCCACGCGGCCGAGCGCGAACGCCTCGCGGGCCTTGTTGAAGAAGTAGAACGGCGGGAACGGCTCGATCGCCGCGAGCCGCGTCTCCAGCGCCTTCGCCTCGCCGTCGCGGCCCACGCCGTGCAGCGCCTGGGCGTAGTTGCCCATGACGCGCGGGTTGTCCGGCGAATGCGCGAGCGCGAAGTGCAGCGCCGCCTCGGCGCGGGCGGCGTCATGGCGACGCAGGTAGATCACGCCCAGCGTGTTGTAGGCGCTGATGTAGGACGGATCCAGCCGGATCGCGTCGCGCACGCGCCAGTAGGCGTCGTCGAGGTGGCCGGCCAGCATCGCCTCGGCGGCGCGGTTGTTCATGTACATCGCCGTGATCGTCCGCTCGCTGACCGGCGTCGCACGCATCGTGGCCGCCTCGGGGGCGGGCATGAAGTCGATCGTGTAGTCCTTGACGCGGTCGTAGCGCTCGAGCTGCGAGACGAAGGGCCGCGTGAGCGTGAGGTTGACGTGCCCGCTCATGAAGTACATCCCGCCGGCGCGGCTCCAGGTCTCCTCCGCGCTCACGACCTGGTAGGTGACGTTCAGGCCCATCGCCTTGGCGAAGGCGCCGGTCATCATCACCAGCGCCAGGCAGTTGCCCGCTCGGGCCTCGAAGGCCTGGGAGGCGTTGCGCGTCATCGAGGCCTCGTACTCGAGCCGCAGCTTGCTGCGCTGGTAGAGCGCCTCCATCAGCGCCTGGCGCTCGCCGCCGTGGTGCGACAGCGGCAGGATCTGGTCGTGGATGTAGGCCGTCATCAGCGGGGTGACGCGGAAGGCGTCGTCGGGACTGACCGGCTCGGCCGGCGGGCCGACGTGGGCGTCGTCGAACAGGTCGACCGGCGCCGACTTGACGACGTCGGCGGGCGCGGAAGCACAGCCGCCCAGCAGCAACGCCGCGGCGCCGGCGGCCACCGCCCCCGCGGCCGCCGAGGCCGCCCGG
>DASVLN010000812.1:0-3637 GCA_036384855.1 Burkholderiaceae bacterium
GCGGCAGCGCGTCGGCCAGCGTCAGCACGCCGGCCGCGACGAGCGCCGTGTACTCGCCGAGCGAGTGCCCCGCCACCGCCGCCGGCGTCGCGCCGCCCTCGGCGCACCAGGCCCGGTAGGCCGCGATGCCCGCGGTCAGCATGACCGGCTGGGTGTTGGTCGTGAGGTCGAGCTGCTCCTTCGGGCCCTCGTGGATCAGGCGGCCGATGTCCTCGCCGAGCGCGGCCGAGGCCTCGCGCAGCGTCGACGCGACGGCCGGATGGTCGCCCCAGGCGTCGAGCATCCCGACGGCCTGCGAGCCCTGGCCGGGGAAGACGAATGCGAATGCGGTCATGGTCTTTGTTGTTGTGTCTCGTGTGGAAGGGCGCCGGCGGGTGGGGCCGGCGAAACGGCGGCGCGTCAGTAGTCGACGAGCGCCGCGCCCCAGGTGAAGCCGCCGCCCACGCCTTCCAGCAGCAGGCGCTGGCCGCGCCGGATCTGGCCCGAACGCACCGCCACGTCCAGCGCCAGCGGGATCGAGGCGGCCGAGGTGTTGCCGTGCTCGCCCACCGTGACGACGACGCGCTCCGCGGGCAGCTTCAGCTTCTTGGCGGTGCTTTGCATGATACGGATGTTCGCCTGGTGGGGCACCAGCCAGTCGACGTCCGAGGTCGTGCGCCCGGCGAGTTCCAGCACCTCGTGCGCGACCTCGCCCAGCACGCCCACGGCGAGCTTGAAGACGGCCGGGCCGTCCATCTTCAGCAGCGGGTCGCCGAAGACCTTGCCGCCGCTGACGGTGCCGGGCGTGCACAGGATGTCGAGATGGCGCCCGTCGGCGTGCAGCTTGGTGGCGACGACGCCGGGCGCGTCGCTCGCCTCCAGCAGCACCGCGCCCGCGCCGTCGCCGAACAGGACGCAGGTCGTGCGGTCGTCGAAGTCCAGCAGGCGGGAGAAGACCTCCGCCCCGATCACCAGCGCGCAGCGCGCGGTGCCGACGCGGATCATCGCGTCGGCCACGCTCAGCGCGTAGATGAAGCCCGAGCACACCGCCTGCACGTCGAACGCCGGGCAGCCGTGCACGCCCAGCTTGCGCTGGACGATGCTGGCCGTCGACGGGAACACCATGTCCGGCGTGGAGGTCGCGACGATGATGAGGTCGACGTCCTCGGCCGGGCGGCCCGCGGCCTCGAGCGCGCGGCGCGCGGCGGCGACGGCGAGGTCGCTCGCGTGGACGTCGTCCGCGACGAAGTGGCGGGCTCGGATGCCGGTGCGCTCGACGATCCACTCGTCCGAGGTCTCGACGCCGCGCCGGGCGAGGCGTTCGACGAGGTCGGCGTTGGTCAGGCGCAGCGGCGGCAGGTCGCTGCCGGTGCCTGCGACGCGGGAGAAGCGTTGAGCGCTCATGCCGCCTGCGCGACGGATTCGCCGCTCGTCGGGGGAAGCGCCTGCATCGTCTCGACGATGCGGTCGTGCACGCCATCGAGCAGCCGGTTGCGGGCCGCGTCGTGCGCGCGCTTGAGCGCCTGCCCGAACGAGTAGACGTCGGCGCCGCCGTGGCTCTTGAACACGAGGCCCTTCAGGCCCAGCAGCGCGGCACCGTTGTAGCGGCGCGGGTCGACCCGCTTGCCGAAGCGGCCGAGCGCGACCGCCTTCGCGAGCGCGCCCACCAGCTTCGAGAGCCAGTTGCGCTCGAATTCTTCCTTGATCATCGTGCGGATCATCTTGGCCGCGCCTTCGCTGGTCTTCAGCATCACGTTGCCGACGAAGCCGTCGCAGACGACGATGTCGGTCGTGCCCTTGAAGATGTCGTCGCCTTCGACGTTGCCGTGGTAGTTGAGGTGCTCGCCTTCGGCCACCGCGCGCAGCATCTCGCCCGCGCGCTTGATGACCTCGCTGCCCTTGATCAGCTCCTCGCCGACGTTGAGCAGGCCGACGGACGGGTCGGGCTTGCCCTGGATCGCCGTCACCAGCGCGCTGCCCATGACGGCGAACTGCAGCAGGTGCTCCGCGCTGCAGTCGACGTTGGCGCCGAGGTCGAGGACGCAGGTGAAGCCGTCGTTGACATGCGGCAGGAAGGCCGCGATGGCGGGACGGTCGATGCCGTCCATCGTCTTGAGCAGGTAGCGCGCGACCGCCATCAGCGCGCCCGTGTTGCCCGCCGAGACGCAGGCGTCCGCCGCCACGGCGCCGGCCTCGTTGGCCTTGAGCTGCTCGATGGCGACGCGCATCGAGGAGTCGCGCTTGCGGCGCAGGGCGGTCTCGACCGTGTCGTCCATCGTGACGACCTGGCTGGCCGTGATCAGCGTGCAGCGCGGCCAGTCGGTCGCGGGCGCCAGCGCGCCGGGGCTGCCGACCAGCAGCAGCTCGGCGTCGGGATGGCTGTCCAGGAAGGACTTGCACGCCGGCAGCGTGACGGACGGCCCGAAGTCGCCGCCCATGCAGTCCACCGCCAGGCGGACGCGCGTGCGGGGTGTCAGGGGTACAGGGTGGATCACGGTCGGGATCGGTCAGGGCCGATCTGATTTCCAGCAACCCGAGACCATAGCAGACGCTGGTGACACGGGCCCGCTGAACAACCCGAATGACCCCGCCGGACAGCCGAGGCGGAGACGACCGCGCCTCGCGCTTGCGGCGCGAGAGGACGGCGGATGCGGGGATGGGCGGGGCCGGCGCGCAGCGCTGGGGCCGAAGGCACAAACCGACATGAACAGGAAGCCGGGCGTCGACCGGCGGTGCCGCGCGCGCGGCATCCGGAGGGATCGACGACGATGCCGGGTCATGCTGCGCGCGGCGCCGGCCGGGAAGGCGGCATGCACGCGCGCGAGCGGGAGACCCGCAGGATCAGGCGTCGGCCTTGGTCTTCAGGACCTTGCGGCCACGGTAGAAGCCGGTCGGGCTGATGTGGTGGCGCAGGTGCACTTCGCCGGTGGTCGGCTCGATCGCGGTGCCCGGGGTGGTCAGCGCGTTGTGCGAGCGGTGCATGCCGCGCTTGGAGGGCGACTTCTTGTTTTGCTGGACGGCCATGTGGAACTCCTGGAATGTCGGCGCCGGGGTCGGAAAACCGGGAGTGTCCGGCGGATCGACAATCGGCAATGCCGCAGGAGAAGGCTCGTTGCCCGAAGGAAACGGCAGTCCTGCGACGTCGTTGAATGCGGAAAAGCCTAGCAGTATAGCACGAGCAGGCGGCAAGTCGCCAAGCTCCGTCCGCGCCGGCGATTCAGTGCGCCTCGCCCGCCCCGCCCTTCTTCAGCGCGGCCAGCGCCGCGAACGGGTTCGACTTCTGCTCGGCCTCCTCGACCTCCTCCACGTCCCCGAACGCGCGCGGCAGCGGCTGCGGACAGGCGGCGTGTCGCGGGACGAGCGGCAGGGCGAGCAGCATCTCGTCCTCGACCAGCTCGCGCAGGTCCAGCGAGCGCGGCAGCTCGAGCACCTCGTCCTCCATCTCCTCGTCCAGCGCCGCGGCGGTGGCCTCGTCGCGGACGAAGCGGAAATGGCGGTCGACGTGCACCGCCTCGTCCATCGGCTGCAGGCAGCGCTGGCACTGCAGCACGACCGTCGCGCTGGCGGTCAGCGAGAGCCAGCGCTGCGCCTCGCCGCCGACCACGCGGGTCGAGCCGACCGCGCGCCAGCGCACCAGGCGCCCCGGCTCGGCGGCGGC
>DASVLN010000813.1:0-4391 GCA_036384855.1 Burkholderiaceae bacterium
CTGAGCCCTCGCGGGCGCCGGCCCGCGACGCGCCCGCGCGAGCGGGATCGCCCCCTTGCGCGTGCTCAACCCCGCTGCGCGCGGCGACGCGAGGATGGGGATTCCACCCACTGCTCGAAGGAGTCACCATGAAGACCGACAAGCAACTCAAATCCGACGTCGAGGCCGAGCTCGACTGGGATCCGTCGATCGATGCGGCCCACGTGGGCGTCGCCGTCCGCGACGGCGTCGTGACGCTGACCGGGCATCTCAACACCTTCGCGGAGAAGACCGCGATCGAGCGCGTGGTGGCGCGGGTCGCGGGCGTGCGCGCGGTCGCGGTGGAACTCGACGTCAAGGTCGCGTCCGAGCACGTGCGCAGCGACACCGAGATCGCGCAGGCCGCGCAGGACGCGATCGCCTGGAACGTCGTCGTGCCGCGCGACAAGGTGCGCGTGAAGGTCGAGAAGGGCTGGCTCACGCTCAGCGGCGAGGTCGACTGGGACTACCAGCGCAACGCCGCGGCGACGGCGGTGCGCACGCTCAAGGGCGTCCTCGGCGTGACCAACTCGATCACGCTCAAGCAGCGGGTCGTGCCCTCGGACATCGGCGCGCGCATCGGCACCGCACTCGCGCGGCACGCCTACCGCGAGGCGGCCGCGATCCAGGTCAACGTCAGCGGCTCCTCGGTGACGCTGCGGGGCAAGGTCGACTCGTGGGCCGAGCGCGCCGCGGCCGAGGGGGCCGCGTGGTCGGCGCCGGGCGTGACGGGCGTCGTCAGCGAGCTGACGATCGGGCGTTGAGGGCGACGGGCCATGCGACGCGGACATTGAGCGCGCGCAAGTCCCCCGTGCGACCGCCCGCCAGAATCGACCCTGCCACCCCGCCAGGGTCGAACGCCCGTTGAATCGGCAGGGGCGACGAGGTGAGGGCCGCGTCCTCGGCCGTTCAATCCCGGCGATTCGCGCCAGGATCGTCGCCCGCCGCGATGCAGGCGGCCTGCGCGAGCAGGGACCCTGCGGGGTGGCGCCACGCCGGGCGCGTCCCGGCCACACGAAACGGCGGGCGCGCGGTCGGGCGCATCGCCAGCAATCATCGGAGCGAGCCCGCATGGATCGCAAGCAGGCCTGGAGCTTCGCGCTGCCGCTCCTCATGCTCGTCTTCCTCGCGCTGATGAGCGTGCTGGGCGCGCCAGGGCCGGGCCCGCAGCAGGTGTCGTACGACGCGTTCGAGCATGCGCTGGCGCAGGGCCGGATCGATCGCATCGTCGCCAGCGACACGACGCTGGTCGGGCACCTGAAGAAGCCGGAGTCCGGGCATGCCGAGCTCGTCGCGAACCGGGTCGAGCCCGAGCTGGCGGCGCGGCTCGACCGCTTCGGCGTCCCGTACGAGCGCGTCGTGCAGAGCGGCTGGTGGCGCGACCTCGCGTCCTGGCTGCTGCCGACGGCGCTGTTCTTCCTGCTCTGGTCCGCCGCGATGCGTCGCGTGGGCGGTCGCGGCGGCCTGGGCGGCTTCATGGGCGCCGGCGCCAGCAGCGCGAAGGTCCACGTGGAGAACGACACCGGCGTGACCTTCGCCGACGTGGCCGGCGTCGACGAGGCCAAGGCGGAGCTCCAGGAAGTCGTCGAGTTCCTGGGGCGGCCCAAGGAATTCGAACGCCTGGGCGCCCGCGTCCCGCGGGGCGTCCTGCTGGTCGGGCCGCCCGGCACGGGCAAGACGATGCTGGCCAAGGCGGTCGCCGGCGAGGCGGGCGTGCCGTTCTTCTCCATCTCCGGCAGCGAGTTCGTCGAGATGTTCGTGGGCGTCGGCGCGGCCCGCGTGCGCGACCTGTTTCGCCAGGCCCGCGAGCGCGCACCGGCGATCGTCTTCATCGACGAGCTCGACGCGCTGGGCCGCGCGCGCGGCATCGTCTCCGGCTTCGGCGGAAACGACGAGAAGGAGCAGACGCTCAACCAGCTGCTCGCCGAGATGGACGGCTTCGACACCTCGGCAGGCGTCGTCATGCTGGCGGCGACGAACCGCCCCGAGGTGCTCGACCCCGCGCTGCTGCGCGCCGGCCGCTTCGACCGCCAGGTGCTCGTCGACCGGCCGGATCGAGCCGGGCGCCTCGCCATCCTGCGCGTGCACGTCCGCAAGATCCGCATCTCGCCGGAGCTGGCGCTCGACGACATCGCCGGCCTGACCGTCGGCTTCAGCGGCGCCGACCTCGCCAACCTGGTCAACGAGGCGGCGCTCGTCGCGACGCGGCGAAAGGGCGAGCTCGTGGCCCAGGACGACTTCACGCAGGCGCTGGAGCGCATCGTCGCGGGCCTCGAGAAGCGAAGCCGCGTGCTCAACACGAAGGAGCGCGAGCGGGTCGCGTGGCACGAGATGGGGCACGCGCTCGTGGGCATCGTGCTCGGGGGAACGGATCGCGTGCGCAAGGTGTCCATCATTCCCCGCGGCATCGGCGCCCTCGGCTACACGTTGCAGAGCCCGCTCGAGGACCGCTACCTGATGTCCAGCACCGAGCTGGAGTCGCGGCTCGCGGTGCTCCTCGGAGGGCGGGCGGCGGAATGCCTGGTCTTCGGCGAGAGCTCGACCGGCGCGGCCGACGACCTCGCCAAGGCGACCGACATCGCGCTCGACATGGTCGCGCGCCAGGGCATGGACGAGGCGCTGGGCCCGGTGGCCTACGAGCGCGACGGCGCGCCGCAGCTGGCCGGCCCGGCGCGGCCCTGGAACGAGCGGCATGCCGTGTCGGAGGATACCCGGCGCCGTATCGACGCCGCCGTGCGGGCGCTGCTGTCTCGCGCGATGGACCGCGCGACCCGGCAGCTGCGCGAGCACCGTGCGGCGCTCGATCGCTGCGCCCGGGCGCTGCTGGAGCGCGAGACCCTGGACGACGAGGCCATCCGCGCGCTGGCGCCCGAGTTGTGGGGCACTGCGCCGTTGTCGCGGGCCGCGTGAGGCGGGGCGATCCCGCCGCCGATCCCGCCGCCGATCCCGCCGCCGATTGCGCCGCCGATTGCGCCGCCGATTGCGCTGCGGCAATGCAGCGCGGCCGAGCCGGCGCTGCAATCGAGGCATCCAACCACAGGAGATCCGAACCATGCTTCGCACCCCTTGCCTGGCCGTCCTCGCCGCCGCCGCGCTCCCGATCCTGGCGTGCGCCCAGCCCGCCGATTCGGGCGACTGGATCGTCCGCGTCCGGGCGACGCACCTGCAGCCGCGCAACGACGACGGCACGGGCCTCGGGCTGTCTATCAACGCGAAGACGTTGCCCGAGCTGGACATCACGGCGTTCCTCACCCCGCAGGTGGCCTCCGAGCTCGTGCTGACGTATCCGCAGCGGCAGACGATCTCCGCCGGCGGCGCCCGGATCGGGTCGCTCAAGCACCTGCCGCCGATGCTGACGCTGCAGTACCACGTGCTCGGCATGGGCCCCTGGCGGCCGTACCTGGGAGCCGGGGTCAACTGGACGCACTTCTCCGACGTCGCCTTCGACGCGGCCACGACCCAGGCGCTGCACCCGACGATAGCCAAGGACAGCTTCGGCCCCGTGCTGCAGGCCGGCGCCGACCTGCCCCTGGGCCGCGGCTGGCTGCTCAACGCGGACGCGAAGCGGGCGTGGATCGCGACCGACGTCAAGTCGTCGGGCACGAAGGTCGGCACCTTCCGGATCGACCCGTGGCTGCTGTCCGTCGGCGTCGGCTACCGCTTCTGAACCCCCTTGACGCGCGGGCGACCGCGTCGCGCGTCCCAGCCCGGAGACCGCCCATGACCGCTTCCGCCTCGACGTCCGACAAAGAGGGTGCGCCGCTCGCCGAGCCGCACCTGCCCGACCTGCCGCTGCAGCAGGCGCTGCAGGCGCGCCGGTCGACGCGGGACTTCCTGCCGTTCGAGCTCACGCCGGGCCAGCTGTCGTCGCTTCTCTGGGCCGCCGCCGGGGTCAACCGGCGCGCCAGCGGCGGCCGGACGATGCCATCGGCGCACGGCTGGCAGGAGGTCGACGTCTACGCCGTGACCGCCCAGGGCGCATGGCGCTACGACGCATCGGCGCATCGACTGCTGCCCGTCGCGCCCGGTGACCTGCGCGCAAGCACCGGCGAGCAGGACTTCGTCGGCTCGGCGCCGCTGAACCTGGTCTACGTCGTCGACTTCGACCGGATGCCGGAGGCCGCGCCGCAGGAGCGCGAGTTCCTGTGCGGCGTCAGCGCCGGCGCCATGGCGCAGAACGCCTACCTCGCCGCGGCCGCGCTGGGCCTGGGCAGCGTGGTGCGCGGGCTCATCGATCGCCGCCACCTCGCGGCGTCGCTCGGGCTGCGGACGACGCAGCGCGTGCTGCTCGCCCAGACCTTCGGCGTCCCGCGCCTGGGCTGACGGGCGCGACCGCGCACGCGAGCGGCATGCAAGCCGTGACGTCGCCCGGC
>DASVLN010000814.1:0-2123 GCA_036384855.1 Burkholderiaceae bacterium
CCGCGCGCCGAAGCCGGTGCGGGCGCCCCTGGCGACGCCAAGCCTGCCGCCAAGCGCGTCGTGCGCAAGGCCGCTGCTCCGACGGCCGCGGCTCCGGCCGCTGCCGAAGGCAAAGGAGAATAAGACATGCTGCAACCCGCACGTCGCAAGTTCCGCAAGGAACAGAAGGGCCGCAACACCGGCATCGCCACTCGTGGCGCCGCCGTCTCGTTCGGTGAATTCGGCCTGAAGGCCACCGAGCGCGGCCGCATCACCGCTCGCCAGATCGAAGCGGCCCGTCGTGCCATCTCGCGCCACATCAAGCGCGGTGGACGGATCTTCATCCGCATCTTCCCGGACAAGCCGATCTCCCAGAAGCCGGCCGAAGTCCGGATGGGTAACGGCAAGGGCAACCCGGAGTACTACGTGGCTGAGATCCAGCCGGGCAAGGTGCTCTACGAGATCAACGGCGTTCCGGAAGAACTGGCGCGCGAGGCGTTCACGCTCGCGGCCGCCAAGCTGCCGCTGCGCTGCACCTTCGTCAGCCGCCAGGTCGGCGCCTGATAGGAGCACACATGACCAAAGCATCTGAACTGCGGACCAAGGACGTCCCGGCGCTCGAGAAGGAAGTCTCCGACCTCCTGCGCGCGCACTTCGGCCTGCGCATGCAGAAGGGCACCCAGCAGCTGACGAACCATTCGCAGCTGAAGACGACCCGTCGCGACATCGCCCGCGCCAAGACCATCCTGGCCGAGAAGAAGAAGGGGGCTGCGAAGTGACCGAAGCTCAAGCCAAGCCGCAAACGAACACGCGCACCCTGATCGGCCGCGTGGTCAGCGACAAGCGTTCGAAGACCATCACGGTGCTCGTCGAGCGCCGCCACACCCACGAGCTGTACGGCAAGATCGTCGGCCGCTCGCGCAAGTACCACGCCCACGACGAGAAGGGCGAGTACCACATGGGCGACCTGGTCGAGATCGCCGAAGGCCGTCCCATCTCGAAGACCAAGAGCTGGGTCGTGACCCGCCTGGTCGAGAAGGCTCGCCTGGTCTGATCCCAGCCGTCGGGCGGGCCGCAAGGTCCGTCGCCGGCTGCACGGCCGGCATGTCGGAATCCCCGGCATGCCGGCCGTTTCCCATTTCGACGCGACAATCCCGGGCGCGCGGCCGCAACCGTCGCTGCGTCGGCATCGTCTGCGGCCGCGGCTCGGTGCCGGTGCCGCGCGGCGACCGTCGCGTCACGTCCATCCACACGAGAGGAGCCCCCATGATCCAGGTCGGAGACAAGTTGCCCGCCGCCACGCTCAAGGAATTCATCGAGGTCGAGACCGAGGGCTGCGCGCTCGGTCCCAACGACGTCGACGTCGCGAAGGCGACCGCCGGCAAGACGATCGCGCTGTTCGCGCTGCCCGGCGCGTTCACGCCGACCTGTTCGGCCAAGCACGTGCCGGGCTACCTGGCTGAGGTCGACGCCCTGCGCGCCGCCGGGGTCGACGAGGTCTGGTGCGTGTCCGTCAACGACGCCTTCGTGATGGGCGCCTGGGCGCGCGATCAGCGCACGGCCGGCAAGGTGCGCATGCTGGGCGACGGCTCGGCCGCCTTCACGAAGGCCGTCGGCCTGCCGCTGGACCTGACTGATCGCGGCATGGGCGTGCGCTCGCAGCGCTACTCGATGCTGGTCGTCGACGGCGTGGTGCGCACGCTCAATGTCGAGGCGCCGGGCAAGTTCGAGGTGAGCGACGCGGCGACGATGCTCAAGCAAGCACAGGCCGCCCGCGGCTGAACGCGGGCAAGCTGGCGCCGAAGGGTGCCCCGTCTTTTCGACGATGGGCGTTTGACAGCGCCAGCGCACCGCGTATACAATGCGCAGCTTCGCCCAAGAGGCCTGGAGAGTTTGCGCCGTCGCTCCCCGCGAGTGATGCCCGGTTGGATCCGGAAGGCGCGCGCCCTTCGTCTCGACGGCATTTCTGCCCAAACGGGTCGACTCGGCCAGCAGGCCGCGACGTTCCGACGGGCCCAATACTGACCGCTCTCGGGTTGCCGTCTGCGGGAGCAAGTTGGGGATAAAACATGATTCAAATGCAGTCGCGACTCGACGTCGCCGACAACACGGGCGCGAAGTCCGTCATGTGCATCAAGGTGCTC
>DASVLN010000815.1:0-5862 GCA_036384855.1 Burkholderiaceae bacterium
GCCGGCGTCCAGGGCAGCCCGATCTCGCGCTGGCGGGCGGCGTCCAGCGTCCCGCCCAGCACGTCGGCGATGTAGCCCGGGTCGTGCGCCAGCGCGAGCTCGCCTTCGCTGGCGGCCGGGGCGGGCCGCAGGACGATGCCGCCCGGCTCGGCCTGGAGCCGCCGGCGCAGCGCGCCGTACTTGCCGACCGGGAAGGGATGCCCTTCCGGCAACGGGAGCATGTGCGCGTCGAAGTGGAAAGCGATCATGCAAAGGTGTACAAAGTCACGTTCTGGAGCAATGACCCTAAAGTTTGCTGCAGCGCAGCAAAGCTGCTTGCAATCGCTGCGCCCTCCCCTCATACTTCGGTTCATGCTGCGGTGCAGCAACGACTTTCCACCCCCGAGACCCGCAAAGGAGAACTGTCCATGCTGACTGCTGAACAACTGCTCGCCGCCCAGAAGGCCAACCTGGAAACCCTGTTCGAGCTGACCAACAAGGCGTTCGAAGGCGTCGAGAAGCTGGTCGAGCTGAACCTGCAGGTCGCCAAGGCGTCCATCGGCGAAGTCCAGGAAACCGCGAAGTCGGCCCTGGCGGTCAAGGATGCCCAGGAACTCCTGTCGCTGCAAGCCGGCCTGCTCCAGCCCGCCGCCGAGAAGGCCGCCGCCTACGGCCGCCACCTCTACGACATCGCCGCGACCACCAACGCCGAGGTCTCCCGCATCACCGAAGGCCAGCTCGCCTCCGCCCAGGCCAAGTTCACGAGCGCCGTCGACGGTGCCGTGAAGAACGCCCCGGCCGGCACCGAGTCCGCCGCCGCCCTCGTGAAGTCGGCCATCGCCGCCGCCTCCAACGCGATGGAGAGCGTCCAGAAGGCCACCAAGCAGGCCGCCGACGTCGCCGAAGCCAACTTCCAGGCGATCACCAACAGCGCCGTCAAGGCCACGCAGAGCACCGCCGCCAAGGCTGCCGGCGCCGCCAAGCGCAGCACCGCGGCCTGATCCCGCGACACCGGGCCGGGGACGGCCTGGCGCGCCCGGCTTGAAACCGGCGCCCGCGTCCCCAGCTGCTGGACATCGGCCGCGCGGCCGATGCAAGGTTGTCTCCTCGGTACCCCCGCGGTACCTTACGAACCCGGCGCCCCACCGCGCCGGGTTTTTCTTTTCTTGCGACGCCGAGCGCCGCCTCAGCGTCCCAGCGGCACCTGTTGCGCCAGCTTCGCCTTGATGAGCGGCAGCACCGCGAGCGCCGCCTCGCGGCCGGCGAGGATGTTCTTCTGGCGCAACGAGAAGTCGGTGCCCGACACCCCGATCAGCCGCGGTCGGACGACGACGTCGGCCTCCTTCAGCTCGAGCTCGTTGATGCTGCGCCCCATGATCGAGAAGGTCTGCAGCAGCATGCGCACCGTGTTGCTGGTGTCGCCGCCGTCCGGCGCCTGCGAGATGTCGACCGCGATGACGACGTCCGCGCCCATGTCGCGCACGGCGCGCACCGGCACCGGCTCGGTGAGCCCGCCGTCGACGTACTCGCGGCTGCCGATCTTCACCGGCCGGAACACGCCCGGCACCGAGCTGGACGCCCGGACGGCCGTGCCGGTGTCGCCGTGGCGGAAGACGATCGACCGGCCGCTGTCGAGGTCGGTCGCGACGATGCCCAGCGGCAGGCGCAGCTGGTCGATCTCCTTGCCGTGGACGGACTCGCGGATGAAGTCGGCGAGCGCATCGCCGACGATCAGGCCGCGGCCGGGAAAGGCCCAGTCGGTGATCGCCGACTCGTCCATCTTGTCGGCCATCTGCGCCAGGTCGCGGCCGCTGCGGCCGTAGGCGTAGAGGGCCGCGACCACGCTGCCGGCGGAGGTGCCGGCGATCAGGTCGGGATGGATGCCGTTCTCCTCCAGCACCTCGATCACGCCGATGTGGGCGAAGCCGCGCGCCGCGCCGCCGCCCAGCGCCAGCCCGACGCGCGGCCGGCGGGTCGGGCGCGGCACGGCCACCGGTGCCGTCACGGCCGCCGCCACGGCCGAGGCGACGCTGTCGGGCGCGGTCGCGCACTGGGCGGTCAGTTCGGGCTGGGGACGAGAGATCGGGGTGCTGCCGCAAGCGGCCAGCAGCGTGCAGGCCGCGGCCGTCGCGACGGCCGCGCCGGCGCGCAGGATCCTCGCCAGCCGCATTTCCATATTCCTCAAAGGCATGATTGCATAGAAAAAGTGTAGTTCCCGTTATGAAGACGGCTCGCTACATTGTCCACTCATCAGGGAAAACGCGGCATCCCGCCTCCCGGAAATCGAGACCCCGACGATGTACCAGTACACCGAATTCGACCGCCAGTTCGTCCGCGCCCGCGCCGCGCAGTTCCGCGACCAGCTGGAACGCAACCTCGCCGGCGAGCTGTCCGACGACGATTTTCGCCCGCTGCGCCTGCAGAACGGCTGGTACATCCAGCGCCACGCACCCATGACGCGGATCGCCGTGCCCTACGGCGAGCTGTCGAGCCGGCAGCTGCGCCAGCTCGCCCGGGTGGCGCGCGAGCTCGACCGTGGCTACCTGCACTTCACCACGCGCCACAACGCGCAGTTCAACTGGATCCCGCTGCCGCGCGCCGCCGACGCGATGGACCTGCTGGCCGAGGTGGACATGCACGGCATCCAGACTTCGGGCAACTGCATCCGCAACATCACGACGGACGTCTTCGCCGGCATCGCGCCGGACGAGCAGATCGACCCGCGGCCGTACTGCGAGATCCTGCGCCAGTGGAGCACGCTGCAGCCCGAGTTCGCCTTCCTGCCGCGCAAGTTCAAGATCGCGGTGAGCGGCTCGGCCGAGGATCGCGCCGCGATCGCCTGGCACGACATCGGCCTCCAGCTGCGCCGCGACGAGTCCGGGGCGATCGGCTTCAAGGTGCTGGTCGGCGGCGGCATGGGCCGCACGCCGGTGATCGCCTCGGTGGCCAGCGAGTTCGTGCCCTGGAACCAGATCCTCGTCTACATCGAGGCCATCGTGCGCGTCTACAACCGCTTCGGGCGGCGCGACAACGCGTTCAAGGCGCGCATCAAGATCCTCGTGAAGGCCGAGGGCCGGAAGTTCTTCGACGAGGTCGAGGCCGAGTTCCGCAAGATCCTCTCCCGGGACGAAGGCGGCGCCGCGCACATCATCCCGCAGGCCGAGTTCGACCGCGTCGCCGCGTTCTTCACGCGTCCCGAACGCGTGCACCCGGCCATCGGCGGCTTCGACCCGAACCGCACCGGCGCCGCGCCGGTGGCCTTCCTGCGCTGGCTCGACCGCAACGTGCACCCGCACCAGGTCGAGGGCTACCGTGCCGTGACGCTGTCGCTCAAGCGCCCGGGCCAGGCGCCCGGCGACGTCACGTCCGAGCAGATGGAATCCGCCGCCACGATGGCCGACCGCTACTCGCTGGGCGAGCTGCGCGTCTCGCACGAGCAGAACCTGCTGCTGCCCTGGGTGCGCGAGGCCGACTTGCGCGCCGTCTGGCACGCCGCGCAGGAAGCGGGCTTCGCGACGCCCAACATCGGCCTGCTGACCGACATGATCGCGTGCCCGGGCGGCGACGTCTGCGCGCTCGCCAACGCGCGCTCGATCCCGATCGCCGCGGCCATCACCGACCAGTTCGACGACCTGGACGCGCTGCTGGACCTGGGCGAGATCGACCTGCACATCAGCGGCTGCATGAACTCCTGCGGCCACCACCACACCGGCCACATCGGCGTCCTGGGCGTCGACAAGGACGGCAGCGAGTGGTACCAGGTGAGCGTCGGCGGCTCGGACGGCACGCTCGTGAGCGGCGCCCCGATCCCCGGCAAGGTCATCGGCCCGTCGTTCTCGGCCGACGAAGTGCCGGCCGTCGTGCAGGCGCTGATCGAGGTCTACCGCGCGCACCGCGACGAGGACGAGCGCTTCGTCGACACCGCCCGCCGCCTCGGCGTCGCGCCGTTCCGCGCCGCGGCCGACGCCGTCCGCCGCGAGACCGCCGTCGCCGCCTGAGCCCCCGCCCGCGAACCGTCCGACCGATCGAATCCCGTCCCCGTCTCCTCGCCCCGTCATGAAGTTCATCGACCGCTCCACCGACGCCTGGCAGTTGCTGCCGGACTCCGAGATCGCCGGCCCCGCGCCGAACCGCCTGCTGACGCTCGTGCAGTGGCAGGCCGTGCGCGATGCCTGGCCCGCCGACGTGCCTGTGGGCGTGCTGCTGCCCAACACGGCCGACGTCGAGGAGCTCGCCGAGGACCTGCCGCGGCTGGCGCTCGTCGCGCTGGAGTTCCCGAAGTGGGTCGACGGCCGCGCCTACTCGCAGGCCCGCGTGCTGCGCGCCCGCCTGCGCTTCAAGGGCGAGATCCGGGCCACCGGCGACGTCGTCGTCGACATGATGCCCCTGCTGCAGCGAACCGGCGTCGACGCCGTCGTGCTGCGGGAGGGCCAGCAGCGCTCGTCCGCCGAGCGGGCGCTGACGTTCTTCCCGGGCGGCTTCTACCAGGGCGACGTGCTGCAGCCGCAACCGCTGTTCGCGCGCGAACCGGCCTGACGAAAGGGGACGACGCCATGAACGCCACCACGCAGGCCGAGAGCTCGGCCGTCTCGCCCGTCGACGCGGTCTCGTCGCTGAGCCCGATCGGCGCGCCCGCGACGGCCTCGGCGATCGCGTTGTACGCGCATCCGAGCGCCGACTTCGCCGCCAAGCTCGACGCCACCATCGAGCACCTGAAGGCGGCCGCGGCCGACCACGGCGGCCGCATCGTCCAGGCCACCAGCCTCGGCGCCGAGGACATGGTCGTCACCGACCTGATCGCCCGCCTCGGGCTGCCGATCGCCATCGGCACGCTCGAGACCGGCAAGCTGCATCCGCAGACGGTCGCGTTGATCCCGCGCATCCGCGAGCGCTACGGCATCGAGGTCGAGGTCTACCGCCCGCGCGAGGAGCAGGTCGTCCACTTCGTGCGCACGAACGGCGAGGACGCGATGTACCGCAGCCTCGAGCTGCGCAAGGCCTGCTGCGGCGTGCGCAAGATGGAGCCGCTCGGCCGCATGCTCGAGGGCCGCGCCGCCTGGGTGACCGGGCTGCGCCGCGAGCAGTCGAGCAACCGCGGCGCCGTCGCGCCGTTCGAGACCGAGGCCAACGGCCGCACCAAGGTGAACCCGCTCGCCGACTGGTCCTGGAACGACGTGTGGCACTACATCGCCGCGCACGAGGTGCCCTACAACCCGCTGCACGACGAGTTCATGCCCAGCATCGGCTGCGCACCCTGCACGCGCGCGATCGCCGTCGGCGAGGACTTCCGCGCCGGCCGCTGGTGGTGGGAGGACGAGGCCGCCAAGGAATGCGGGCTGCACGCGACGCGCAAGGAGCTCGCGGCCGCCTGAGCGTCGCGACGGACAAGCCGCCGCCGGCCAGCCGCCGCGCCCAGGGCGCGGATAGGCCACGACGGGCGCATCATCGCCCCGTGCCGCGAACGGGCCCCGATCCTGCTTGAACGCGGACGTCCGCCACTTCCTGCGAGCCCGACCATCATGAGCACCGTCACCATCGTGGGCGCCGGCCCCGGATCCGCCGACCTCATCACCGTGCGCGGGGCGCGCGCGCTCGGCCGCGCCACGGTGGTGCTGCACGACGCGCTCGTCGATCCCGCGCTGCGCGAGCTCGCGCCCGCGGCCGAGTGGATCGACGTGGGCAAGCGCGGCTTCTGCGACTCGACGGCGCAGACCCGCATCAACGCCCTGCTGGTGCAGCACGCGCGCCGCGATGGTGCGCGCGTCGTGCGGCTCAAGGGCGGCGACCCGAGCGTGTTTGGGCGCCTCGACGAGGAGCTGGAGGCGCTCGCCCAGGCCGGCATCGTCTGCGAGGTCGTGCCCGGCGTCACCTCGGCCATCGCCG
>DASVLN010000816.1:0-5399 GCA_036384855.1 Burkholderiaceae bacterium
TGCAGGCCGCGCTCGAGGCGGCCGGCATCGCGGTGAGCGTCGTGCACGACGGACGCGCAGCGCTCGTCGAGGCGCATGCGCGCGAGTTCGACGCCGCGATCCTCGACATCGGCATGCCCGGGCTGAACGGCTACGACCTCGCCGGCGCGCTGCGCGCCGACGCGAAGACGGCGCGCCTCGTCCTGCTCGCGGTCAGCGGCTGGGGCCAGGCCGACGACAAGGAGCGCGCGGTGGCGGCCGGCTTCGACCGCCACTTCGTGAAGCCGGTACCGCCCGACGTATTGATCGCGGCGCTCGGAGAAGCGCTGCGCGTGGAGCGACCATGACAAGAACCCCGCCAGACATGACCCGCCCTCCCTGCCTCGGCGCCGCGCGCGCGCTCGCGCTCGCGGCGCTGCTGCCGCTCGCAGCCGCGACCGCGCAGGCCGCCATCCTGTCGTCGGCCGACCTCGGCGACCTGAGCATCGAGGACCTCGGCCGCATCCCGGTGACGTCGGTGAGCGGCCGCCCCGAGGCGGTGCAGGACGCAGCCGCATCGATCTTCGTCATCACCGCCGACGACATCCGCCGTTCGGCCGCGACCAGCCTGCCCGAAGCGTTGCGCCTCGCACCCAACCTGCAGGTGGCCCGCATCAACGCCACCCAGTACGCCATCAGCGCGCGCGGCTTCAACAACGCGATCGGCAACAAGCTGCTGGTGATGGTCGACGGCCGCACGGTCTACTCGCCATTGTTCTCCGGCGTGTTCTGGGACGCGCAGCAGGTGCCGCTCGCCGACGTCGAGCGCATCGAGGTGATCAGCGGCGCGGGCGGCACGCTGTGGGGCGCCAACGCGGTCAACGGCGTGATCAACGTCATCACGCGAGCCGCGCAGGACACCCCCGGCTGGCTGCTCGCCGCGCATGCCGGGGCGACCGGCAACGAGGCCACCCTGCGCTACGGCGGCGCCCTTCCCGGCGGCGGCTGGCGGGCATACGCGATGCAGTCCGACCGCGCGAGCACCACGCTGTCCTCGGGCAAGGCCGTCGACGACCACCAGGACCGCCAGCAGGGCGGCTTCCGGGCGGACTGGAGCTCGCGCGCGGATTCGTACACCGTCCAGGGTGACGTCTACCAGTCCGCGGGCGACGGGCGCACCCCGACCTCGGCCGACATGTCGGGCGCCAACCTGCTCGCGCGCTGGCGCCACGGCGAGGCAGGCGGCGGCAACTGGCAGTTGCAGGCGTGGTTCGACGAGGCGAGCCGCGACGACCAGCTCGAGTTCCACGACCACGTGCGCACGCTGGACCTGCAGTTCAACCACGCGCCGGCCCTCGGCGCCGATCATCGCCTGATCTGGGGCCTCGGCTACCGGCAGGCGATCGACCAGACCGATCCCGCGCTGATCGTCGGCTTCGACCCGCGCACGCGCCTGCTGCATTGGGCCAACGTCTTCGCGCAGGACGACGTCCGCGTGACGCAGCGCCTGCGCGTGATCGGCGGCGCCAAGGTCGAGACCAACGCCTACACCGGCGCCGAGTTCCTGCCGACGCTGCGCGCCGCGTGGGATCTCGGCGCGGCTGGCACGCTGTGGGGCTCGGCCTCGCGCGCGGTGCGGGCGCCGGCGCGGCTCGACCGCGACGTGCAGATCCCGGCCAAGCCGCCCTTCATCATCGACCGCGGCCCGGATTTCCACTCCGAGGTCGCCGACGTGTTCGAGATCGGCCTGCGCGGCCAGCGCGCCTCCGGCTTCGGCTATTCCGCGACCGTCTTCCATCACCACTACCGCGACCTGCGCGCCGGACGCGCCGCGCCCACGACGGTCGACAACCTCGCCTGGGGCGACGTCAGCGGGCTCGAGCTGTGGGGCAATGCCGACGTCACGCGCGACTGGCGCCTGGCGCTCGGGTGGACGGAGCTGCGCGAGTCGCTGCGCGCGGCGCCGACGGCGGGGCTCGACTCGGTGAGCAACCTTGGCGACGATCCGCGCCGCCAGATCCAGCTGCGCTCGACGATGCGGCCGGTCCGCGACGTCGACCTCGACCTGACGCTGCGCCACGTCGCCGCGCTGCCGGCGCCGGCCGTGCCGGCCTACACGGTGGTCGACGCGCGCGTGGCATGGTCGGTGCGACCGGACCTCGACCTGAGCCTGATCGCGCAGGAGCTGGGCCGCCGCCACGTCGAGTTCGACCCCGCGAGTTCCAGCCGCTTCGGGCCGCGGGCGTTCGTGCAGCTGGAGTGGCGCACGCCCTGACCGCATGCGCGACGCATCGCGCGTCCGCGTTTTCCCTGGTATGCAATCGATTGCATCACTTGGACACTGGCGACATGACGCGACGTGCGGACACCGCCGCGCGCAGCCGGTACAAGGACAAGATGCATCGAGACAAGCCCCGCCTGTCGTTCTGGCAGATCCTGAACATGAACCTGGGATTCTTCGGAATCCAGTTCAGCTTCGGGCTGCAACAGAGCAACATGAGCCCGATCTACAAGTACCTCGGCGCGGACGAGGCCAGCCTGCCGCTGCTGTGGCTCGCCGGGCCGATCACGGGGCTCGTGGTGCAGCCGCTGATCGGCGCGCTCAGCGACCGCACGACCAGCCGCTGGGGGCGGCGCACGCCCTACTTCCTCGCCGGCGCGCTGCTGTGCAGCCTGGGCCTGCTCGCGATGCCGTTCAGCCCGGCGCTGTGGTTCGCGGCCGGCCTGCTGTGGATCCTGGACACCGCCAACAACGTGGCCATGGAGCCGTACCGTGCGTACGTGAGCGACCGGCTGCGGCCGGAGCAGCACGGCCTGGGCTACCTGACCCAGAGCGCCTTCACGGGGCTCGCGCAGACGCTGGCCTATCTGGTGCCCAGCCTGCTCGTGTGGATCGGCATGGATCCGGACGCGACCAACGGCCACCACATCCCGCAGGTCACGATCGTCGCCTTCCTGGTCGGGGCGGTGTTCTCGTTCACGACGGTGTGGTGGTCGGTGCGCTCGACGCCCGAGTTGCCGCTCACCGCGCAGGAGGAACGCGTCCTGCGCGCCCGCGAGCGCGGCGCGGCGGCCGCCGTGTCCGACATCGTCGCCGCCGTGCGGGAGATGCCGCCCGTCATGCGCCGGCTGTGGTGGATGAAGCTCTTCCAGTGGTACGGCATGCTGTGCTACTGGATCTACATCGTGCCGGCGCTCGCGTCGACGATGTTCGGCCGGCCGGCCGCCGATTCGGCCGGCTTCCGCGCCGCGGGACTGCTGGCGGGGCAACTCGGAGGCTTCTACAACTTCGTGGCCTTCCTCGCGGCGTTCGCGATGGTGCCGCTGGCGGCACGCTGGGGCGCGCGCCGCGTGCACGCGACCTGCCTCGCGCTGGCCGGCCTGGGCATGTGCGCGCTGCCGGCCCTCCATTCGATCGGCCTGCTGTTCCTGCCGATGGTGGGCATCGGCCTCGCCTGGGCCAGCATGATGGGCAATCCCTACATCCTTCTCGCGGGCGCGATCCCGCCGGAGCGCGCAGGCGTCTACATGGGCATCTTCAACATGTTCATCGTGCTCCCGATGATCCTGCAGATGCTCACGATGCCGCTGTACTTCCATGCGTGGCTGGGCGGCGAGCCCGTCAACGCGATCCGCGTCGCGGGGAGCTGCCTGCTGGCGGCCGCCGCGGCCACCTGCTTCGTGCGCGCGCCGGCCGGCGCGCGGCCCGTCGCCTCACCCGTGGACGCCTGAACCGTCCGCACGTCCTCCCATGCAGAACCAGGTCCAGCTCATCACCTACGTCGACCGCCTGTCCGGCGGCGGATTCAAGGAACTGCGCGCGCTGCTCGACGGCCCGCTCGCGGGCGTCTTCGGCGGCGTCCATCTCCTGCCCTTCTTCGACCCGATCGACGGCGCCGACGCCGGCTTCGACCCGATCGACCACACGCGCGTCGACGCTCGCCTCGGCAGCTGGGACGACGTGCGCGCGATCGCGCAGCGGCTGGACGTGATGGCCGACGTGATCGTGAACCACATCTCGAGCGAATCGCCGCAGTTCCTGGACTACGCCCGGCACGGCGCCGCCTCGCCGCACGATGGCCTGTTCCTCACCTTCGACCGCGTGTTCCCCGACGGCGCCGACGAAGCCGACCTGCTGCGCATCTACCGCCCGCGGCCCGGGCTGCCGCTGCGCGAGGCGATGGTCGGCGGACAGCGCCGCATCCTGTGGTCGACGTTCACGCCGCAGCAGCTCGACATCGACGTGACGCACCCGGCCGGCCGCGCCTACCTGGACGGCATCCTGCAGCGCCTGGCCGAAAATGGCGTGCGCATGGTGCGCATGGACGCCGTGGGCTACGCGATCAAGAAGGCCGGCACCGACTGCTTCATGACGCCCGAGACCTTCGCCTTCATCGAAGACTTCTCGGATCGCGCGCGCGCGCTCGGCATGGAGGTGCTGGTCGAGGTGCATTCGCACTACTCGCGCCAGATCGAGATCGCCGACCGCGTCGACTGGGTCTACGACTTCGCGCTGCCGCCACTGCTGCTGCACGCGTTCGCGTTCGGCACCGCCGACGCGCTGCGGCACTGGATCGACATCCGGCCCAACAACGCGCTGACCGTGCTCGACACCCACGACGGTATCGGCATCATCGACATCGGCGCCGATGCGGCAGACCGCGAACAGCGGCCAGGGCTGGTGCCGCCGAAGGAGCTCGACGGCCTCGTCGAACGCATCCACGCCGCGAGCCGCGGGGAGAGCCGGCTGGCGACCGGCGCCGCGGCATCGAACCTCGACCTCTACCAGGTCAACTGCACCTTCCACGCCGCGCTCGGCGGCGACGACCTCACCTACCTGCTCGCGCGCGCGGTGCAGTTCTTCCTGCCCGGCATCCCGCAGGTCTATTACGTCGGCCTGCTCGCCGGCGGCAACGACATGGCCCTGCTGCGCGAGACGGGCATCGGCCGCGACATCAACCGCCGCCGCTTCGCGCCGGGCGAGGCCGAGGCGGCGCTCGCGCGGCCCGTCGTGCGCGAACTGCTGCGCCTGATCCGGCTGCGCAACGAGTCGCCGGCGTTCGACGGCTGCTTCCGATCGCGGACGGTCGCGGAGCACGGGCTCGCGCTCGAATGGACGAACGGCCCCCATGCCGCGCGCCTGTCGGTGGACCTGCGCAGCCGCGCCTACGCGATCGACCTGGTCGACGACGGCGCGGCGAGCAGCTTCCGCTTCGACCTCGATGCGAGCGGATCGGCACCGCCCGCCGCGCCTCTTTGATCGCCCCTTCATGCAATCGATTGCAGCTTGATTCGACAACCAGAGGCGCCCAGCGCCCACGACCCGACCGGGCGTCCCGCGCCCGCATGACGTACAACCTGGAGACATCGATGAACCGCCCACGCCTTCCGAAGACCCCGCTCGCCCTGGCCGCCGCCCTGGCGCTGCCCGCCCTGCCCGC